>NZ_JBEPTK010000024.1 GCF_040549485.1 Constrictibacter sp. MBR-5 | reverse complement strand
GCGGCCTGATCGTTTTCACATGCGGAGAGGAGTGACTGAAGCTGCTGCCGCGCCGTCGCTTGGCCGCGATGTTTCCCGGAAACATCCACCTCCAGCCCCAGCAGTTCCGCCAGATGGCTGTCGCTCACCCCGCCGTCGCCGACCAGTCCACTCTCCGCGCCGAGTTCGACCAGTAAGCGCAGCAACCATACTCGAACGATTGGCTCCAGCCCCTTCGAGGCGCGCCAACTCCACCTTGTCGTCCGTCCCAATCAGATCCCCTGAGGTTGTACTGCGCGGGCCGAGGGCCAGCGCTCTGTTCATCAGGGTCTCACGTTTCTCGAATCTGTGAAGGTTGTGGCGGACGATTTTCTAACGCTTCCGGTCCTTCCGCGCGCCATAGATGTCTGCACCGTTCTGTGACGCGTTGCGGGCAACCAAGAGGAAGGCCACAGGCATTGCCGCATTCGCTAAGCCATACCGAGAAAACCGATCGGCGCGTGTGTCTTCCATTCGCCCGTCAAGCGGTACCGACCGATGATCCGGTCGCCTGCGAGCAACTTCCTTGCCGAGCGCACTCCGGCCACCGGGCGTGTCCCGCCCCTGCGGCGGCCACCATTCGAAGTCCGGGTGACGGATGCGGGGATGCCGCCGACATCACCGGAATTGAAGGCTTTGCCAAAGCGGCCGAGCAGCACGATCGCCGCGTCTGGCTCGACCGTCATTCGCGTCTCCCCTATGCCGGTCGCACTTTCCAGCGGACCGGCTAGGTGCGCAAGCCGCATGCCCGATAGTGGGATCGGAGCACGCCGCTCTCTGGCCTGGTCCCGCCGCCGAGCGTGAGGCAACGCCAGCGCGGTCGACAGATGCGACCTTCCGGCGATGATGATTGCTGCCCCTGCCCCGAGGAGACCCGATGCGAATCACAAGGCGTTCATTTCTGCTTTGCGGCGCCTCCACGGCCGCACTGCTCGGGTTCCCTTTCGACCGCGCCAGAGCGGCGCCCCCTCCCCCGCTCTTCGACCCTGCAATCGCGTCCGCCACAACCTCGATTGAGGCGATCTCGAAACTCGTCTCGCAGCGAGGACTCATCGGGCTCGACTTTGGCGATGTCAGAACCGTACTGCATGGTGGAGGAAGGGCCGTATTCGGCGAAGGCGCTGCCACTGGGCCAGATCGGGCACGAGTCGCGGCAGAGCGAGCACTGACGGACTTGCGGCGCTCCTTGGCAGCCGCCCGACGTGTCGGTGGCAGGGTAGACGCCTGAAACGGGATGACCATGATGCATGGCCGCCCCATGCCTGCCATGGCCGATGCCGCAGAGACGTTGATCCCAGATCAACACCTTATCGAACGGTCGCCCTGCGATGGAACCAAGCCGACCCGCAGCGACAGGCTGTTTGAGTGTCCCCCGCAGCATCGCCCTGATACGAAGACGGCTTTGGCCCGTCGGGGGCCTATTCGGCCGCAGCTGGTGCGTCCTCAGTCTTCGCCTTCGCAGCCTTGCGCGCCCGCTTTGGGGCAGCCTTGGGCGGGACGCAGAGGATACTTCACCTTCGCCGGCTCCCGCGGATCGCCGACATCGCCGAAGTGATCCAGGAGAAGACGCAGGCGGTCCTTGACGAACAGCTCTTCCATGGCGCCAGGCTCTCATCGCGAAACCCAGCCGCCAAAGAATCACGCTACCGCCTACGGTGCTACCCGCTACCACCCCACGCCAGTAACCTGAGCAAGCTGCCGTGCTCCGCTGCGCAGGCCATTGCCTCAACCGGGCTCCAGCGTAAAGTAACCGCCCAGCTCTAATCCGAGCTGGAGGAGAGCTGGGGGTCAGGTCAGCGGCGGTGACGCGTCCGACTCAGACGCCTGCCGGACGACCTCTTCGATGAATTCATTTGATGGCGTAAATTCCAGAATTTCTAAAGCATCGCCATCGATATCCTCTATCCTTTCGTCTGATGAGCGCAGTTCATCCAAGAAGCGGTACCCATGAGCTTCCCTCACCTTTTGCGCAGCCTCTGCCCAAGAATCCGCAGTCACGTGGAAGCTGCGAGACCGCTCTTGGATCAGCACCGTTCTCACTGTATATTCGCGCTGACCGTTTTGCGCTGCCTCAATGGCCAGTCCGATGGCACGACATCGCTCGTTGTGACGCTGCCACGCCGCAATCTCACTTTCGGAGGCCGGCGTCACCCGGACTTCTAGCACCTCAAGGTGAACAGGTGCTTCGCTTTTCGCGAGAGCAATGTGTAGTGCCTCAAAGATGTCAGAATTCTCTCCTGGCGCTCGGCAGATCATCGGCCAGTCATAGCACATCTGTAGCGATCCGAATTCAAGTAACTCACAGGACGCTGAGCGGCCATCCGGACCCGAAACCTCTACCTCAACGCGTGTAAGACGCTCGACTTGCAGCGGTCGACTATCGTCAGGGTTGCGGTATGAATGCTCCGGCGGCATCGCGTCGAAGGTGTTGTAGCAACATTCGGCCACTTCAAAAGTGCCGTGGGTTGAACTGATTCTCAAGCGTACGGCTGTGCTGCGGCAGACAGACCCACGATTGGGATGTTGTCCTGTTAGGCGTCGTATAATGCTACAGAAATCGGGTATAATGCCGGTCATATGTCCTGATCGTCCTTCTATTTTCGCAGTACAACTAGTATCCGTCAAACGTGATCGGGATAGCCGCGATTGCGGCGACGTTCTCTATCAAGGCGGCGGGAAACCGATTGCAGCCCCCCACCGCCTCTACCAAACTCTTGGCGACGCCCCGTGATCCAGACGAAAGCCTACGCGGCCGCGGCCGATTGGATGTCGATCTACACGGGCGCCGTTCGGTCACCCAAATACCTTATCCCGCTGAAGCCGCGTTATCATTCGCCACGCCGTCGCCCAATTCAGGACACTCGATCATCCACCGGGAGCCAAGCTGCATTATCTTTTCGGCCGAGATAGCGCCACGGTAAATGAGCTGCTCCACACCGGTTTTTCGGCGACGGGTCAACGGGTCGGTGCCACTATAATTCATGCGGTAATAAACCTTTTTGTGTGCAGAATATCGCTCCAGTGACTCTGGCGACACGTCTAGCGTAACCATGAACTGGCTGGCTCCACTGTCTATATCGCTAGCAAATTGATCCTGCGAGAAGTTGCAGTTATACAACGTCATGTCTCGCCCAACGTAAGGCGGGTCAGCAATCACGAGCGCTCTATGTCCATATATCTGGACGCGCTTTAGCGTGTTTTGATAGTTTTCATTGTGAAATTCTACTGAACAAAACTTCTCCGCCATGACGGGAAGCCGCCGAATGAGATCATCGCTGAGGGCTCGTTGTCCGCGCTTCTCAGAATATCCGGAGTTTCGAAAAAATCGTGCCGCCGATACCCATACTGAACGAAAGTAAATATACGCAGCCACGGCCTTTTCTACGATGTCGCTGCTGCTGCCAATCAGAACTACACATCGGTCAAATAGCTCACGGGTCACATAACCATAGTGTTGCCTGATACCATTCAGGTACTCCGCCACACACCTCCCGTGTTTCTGCAACCCAACAAACAATGAATACAACACATCGCAGGTGTCTGAGGCTATGATTCGGCATTCTCTATTCGCATACTTCTCGATTGCAGCGAATAACAGACTTCCACCACCCAAGAACGGTACGGCGATCGCATCGACATCGTCTGGTGCCGCCATGAAAATATCAGAGGCAACATAAGATTTACCGCCCGGATACGGGATCACCGTAACGTTCCCCGCGTGCAGCGCGGGCAATACATATTTGCAGGTTACGCCGAGAATTTTATGTTCCATAATTTCGCCCTAAAAGAGAGGCGCGCAATATATGCGCGCCCATTTATCTATACGCGGCTCAGATCGACCCCAAACTTCCCAATCAAGGCGAGGACCTCTTTGACTGACGCCCCTAACGGGCCTTGGATGTGACCACCCAAGCGGATCAAGAGTTCAACTTCCTCGCCGATAGGGACCTCATCAGGGACCGGGCAAAGCGGCTTAACGGTGAACGCCGCGTCAACAAGGTCGCGCTTCCTAGGCGGAAGCCCTGACACCAGCGCCTCCAAAGTTGCCTCAGGCAGTTCCATGTCTGGAAGATCGCCTTCGGCCGTCAGCTTCTCTTTGATCGGCAAGGCGCGTGTATAAGCACGTTCCAGACTATCGAAGGCGGCCACGAACTGCTCCGTCGTCGTACCGATGGCGATTGCGACCAAGATGACTGTTCGGATCTTGCTTTTCGTGGATCGACCAAGTTTTGATTTAATGTCGCGCCACACAAACTCAAACACTTTGTCGCCGATCATAGGCCGTGCCTGAGCCGCAACCTTGATATTACTACACCCCATCGCTTCAGCGTCCGGAGGGCTCTCGACCAGCCACTGCACGACCGGGAATGTGTCGAGAGCGATGTTCTTGATTTCCTCGGTGTTGCCCTTTTCGCTGGCCAAGGACTGGCGATCGAACGCAGCCAGGCGCGCGCGCAGGTCATCGAACAGCGACTGCATATTCTTAAGCCGTTCCGGATTCTGCCGGGCGGCGTCCGACCACATCACCTCTTCGGCTTCATCATCATCACCAGCGATGCCCAGCGACCGGGAAAAGCCTTCCACATTGCCGGCGGCGCCGGGATCTACTCCACCGGCGGACGCGGTCGCCGCCTCGCGACCAGGCGCGGGCAGACACAGTAGTTCATTAGTATTCGTCACCGCAGGATCTCCATCAAGAAGAAATACTCAGATGTTAGAACCAGCGAGCAAAAACGACGGCTCGCGATGGCCATAGATGATATAATAGTCAGCCTTCCGTTCCGTACAATAGGTCGGTGTCAAGAATTATTTTCATGGAGTGGTCATTTTAATTTTGACATTTTTCCGGGGCCGTGATCCGTCCCTCTTGGCCGCGACTTGGATTTTTTCTGGTGGCGTATCAACGAGTTAAGCCCGTAGCAGCCTAAAGCCCCAGGTGCGCGATCCCGATCACGGCTCCTTGCCGAGCACCTTTTCGGCGAACTCTCCAAAATTTTGAGGGGTTCGGTTACTGCTGGCGATCCGCCGGCAGGTGGGCGCGGTGGCAGCGGTATGGGCGAGGTGCAGCGTCATATCTTCGGACCGCACGTTGACACGTCCGGAAAGCTGCCTTTGCGCCCGGGTTGTGAATGTGGTCCGGGTTTGAGGCGGAGAAGTCGATAGCTACCGGTTGCTCCGCGGGTGCGGATGCCACCGGATGGAGGGTATAGTCGGCGTTCGCGGCTTCATGCCGGCGGACTGGGCCCTTCAAACTGCGGATTCCGACAGAACCGGCCGCCTATTCCGATCGCTGCCGGCCGGCGTTCCGATTTGATCCCGGCCATCTGAGGCGCGGTCCTCTGGGTCGCAGTCGATGATCTTCGGGTGGTGTCGGACGTTCAAGTTGCTGCGGTCCCGGTGGCAACCGAGGCGATATCCGGCGGCCGCTTCTTTCCCGGAACATACGGACAGAGGCGCCGATCCAGTCCGCCACCCACTGGGTACAACTCGCCTCGGCCTAGAGCATATTCCTCGGTAGCTGAATCGGGTTTGGGATTCCCATCGAGGGGGTTTTCTGATTCACCGTGAGAGCTGGTGAAGGAGGCCAGTTCTTATGGCCCGAGCTCTTTCCCTCGATCTGCGGTGCCGAGTGGTGGAAGCGGTGTCGGCGGGTTCGTCCTGCCGGTCGGCGGCGGCTCGCTTTGGTGTCGGCGTGTCCTCCGCGATCCGGTGGGTTGCGCGGGTACGCGAAGTTGGCGACTGCCTGCCGAAGAAGCAGGGCGGCAACCATCGGTCCCATCGCATCGACGCGCACCGGGCGCTGATCCTGGGGTGGGTCGAGGCGGAGCCGGACCTGACGCTGGCGGAGCTGTCGGCGCGGCTCGCCGACGCGGTCGGGTACCGGCCGCCGGTGAGTGTGGTGCATCGGTTCTTCGAGCGTCACGGCGTGACGCGCAAAAAAAGACGGCGCACGCGGCCGAGCAAGACCGGGCAGACGTAGCCGCGGAGCGCGAAGCCTGGTTCGAGGCCCAGCCCGATCTCGATCCCGAGCGGCTGGTCTTCATCGACGAGACCGGAGCGTCGACCAAGATGGCGCGGATGTACGGCCGGGCGCTCCGGGGCGAACGCTGCCGTGCACCGGTCCCGCACGGCCACTGGAAGACCACCACCTTCGTCGGCGCCCTGCGTCTCGGCGGCGTCACCGCCCCGATGACCCTCGACGGTGCGATGAACAAGGTCGCCTTCCTCGCCTATGTCGAGCAGGTCCTGGTGCCGACGCTCAGACCCGGAGACATCGTCGTCATGGACAACCTGCCCGCCCACAAGCCGCTTGCAGTCAAAAAGGCTATCGAGGCTGCCGGTGCCGAACTTCGCCTCCTGCCGCCGTACAGTCCCGACTTCAACCCGATCGAACTCGCCTTCGCCAAGATCAAGGCCGCCCTCAAGAAGGCCGCCGCAAGGACCCTGGCCGACCTCTGGAACGCCATCCGCGACGCTATCGACGCCGTCACGCCAAACGACTGCACCAGTTTCTTCACTGCATGCGGCTATGAGCCGGAATGATGGGAATCCGCTCTAGGTGTAGTTGGGAGGCGCGGAGCACGCCGACGAAGATCTCGGCCGCGCACACCACGCCGGTGGCGGCGTCGACGGTCGGCAGATTTTTGCCGGAGTGATCCTCGAACGCCGATAGACGTTTCCGCGAAACGTGGGCACCTCATGAAGTTCACTCTGCGCCTAAAGGCCGTTGACGAAATTGGGTGACGTACTGATCGAGGACGGGTTCGACGCCTTCGCCGAGGCGGCGTGCGCGCCGTATTACGCGGCGCGGCAGGGGCGGTATGCATCTGGGTCGGTATTTCGAGGGGACCGCCAGCGAGCGCGGGATCGAGTGGCGCTGCGCCGACAGCCTGTCCCTGCGTGAGTTCCTGCGGATCGGGCGGACGGAGCGGGTGCCGGATCATTCCTGGCCGAGCAGGACGCGCGCACGCCTGCCGGTCGAGGTGCACCCGGCGGTGTTCTCCTGGATTCTGAAACACCTGTCGGAGCATGGGCTTTTGCGCGGGGGCGGATCGGCGTCAACGTCTCGACCATGGAGGCCAGTGCCGCCCCGCGCACGATCATGCGCCGGGCGAGTGGCGAGACGTACCGCGAGATGCTGGAGCGCATGGCGGTGCAGAGCGGCATCGCGACGCCGAGTGCCGAGGACCTCGTCCGTCTCGACCGCAAGGGCAAGGGCAAGAAGTTCTCCAACAAAGACTGGGAGAGCCCGACCGAGATCTGGGCACGCGGATCGCGCGCACGAAGAACGGCACGACGCACCTCGCCAACAAGCCGGATCACGCGGTGGACCTGGACACCGGCGCGATCAGACTTGGAGGTCGGTAGGCTGACCGGCGCCGGCTATGGCAAGAAGAGCGCCGACCGGCTGGCCCAGCGTCACGGCTATTGTGAGCGCGACTGGGAGCCCCGTGCCGGCACCGTTGAGTTGCGTATCCCGAAGCTGCGCACGGGCAGCTACTTTCCCGGCTTCCTGGAACCGCGCCGGATCGCCGACCGATCACTCACGTCGGTGATTCAGGAAGCTTATATCCAGGGCATCTCCACGCGCTCCGTCGACGATCTGGTCAAATCGCTCGGCATGAGCGGCATCCCTTAGAGCCTGATGAGCCGGCTGTGTGCGGAGATCGACGAGCGCGTGCAGGCCTTCCTGCAGCGGCCGATCGACGGCGAGTGGCCGTATCTGTGGCTCGATGCCACCTACGTGAAGGTGCGCAGCGACGGTCGCATCGTCTCGGTACCGGTGATCGGCACGGTCGGTGTCAACAACGACGGCCGGCGCGAGGCGCTCGGCATCAACATCGGTGCTTCCGAGGCCGAGACCTTCAGGTGGAGTTCCTGCGCAAGCTGAAGCGGCGCGGCCTGGCCGTGGTCCGGCTGGTGATCTCCGACGCCCACGAGGGCATCAAGACCGCCGTCGTCAAGATGTTTCGGGCGACCTGGCAGCGTTGCCGCGTCCACTTCATGCGCAACGCCCTGGCCCACGCCGGCCGGAGCGGCCGCCGCGTTGTCTCCGCCTTCATCGCCACCGCCTTCGCGCAGAACGGCGCCGACAGTGCCAGCCAGCAGTGGCGCCGCGTCGCCGACCAGCCCGGGGCGGTTCAAAACGCCATTGCCGATCCAGTGACTATAGGCTCCAAACCCAATCATCCTCTTGAAATGACGTCGCTGGCGTGATTCGTAGTTTCCCGGAGGCAAGGGAGGTGGCGATGTCGGGATCGTTGTTCTGGTTGTCGGATGAAGCGTGGTCGGCGATCGAGCCGCACCTGCCGAAGAACCAGCCCGGCGCGCGTCGGGTCGACGACCGCCGGGTGATCTCGGGCATCATTCACATGCTGAAGTGCGGCGGACGCTGGCAGGACGTGCCGGCGGCCTACGGCCCGGCGACGACCGTCTACAACAGGTGGAACCGCTGGAGCCGGCGCGGCGTGTTCCGGCGCCTGCTGGCGGCACTCGCGGAGCAGAGCCCGGTCGAGGATGTCGGCTACCTGGACAGCACCTACGTGAAGGCGCACCGGTCGGCGCACGGGGGAAAAGGGGGGCGAAGGCCCAGGCGATCGGCGTCTCGCGCGGCGGCCGGACGACCAAGATCCACGCGATCTGCGACCTCCTCGGGCGGCCCGTCGCACTCCGGCTGACACCCGGCAACACCTCCGACATCAAGGCGGCCGGCGAACTGGTCGAGGAAGCGACCCGCTTCAAGCGCCTGGTGGCAGACCGCGGCTACGACGCGAACTACTTCCGCGCCACCCTCAGAGAGGCGGGGACGACGCCGGTCATCCCGGGCCGCGCCAACCGCAAGCGGCCGATCCGGCACGACCGGCGCCGATACCGGGACCGCTGGCGGATCGAGGCCGTGTTCTGCCGGCTGAAAGACTTCAGGCGCATCGCCACCCGCTACGACAAGCTCGCGAAGAACTTCCTCTCGGCCGTCGCACTCGCCGCAGCCGTCGCGTTCTGGCTATGAATGATTCTGGACCCTAATTCCGAGACTGAACCTAACTAGCTGCTTCAGCCGAGCGCACGTAGGAGTACAGAGTAGGCTTTGAGATACCCAGCATTGTGCAAATCTTAGCGATCGACATAGTGTTCTCGTGGTAAAGTCGGACAGCCAAGTCGCGCTTATCCTTGTTCAGCACGGGCGGCCGTCCGCCCTTCTTGCCGCGAGCCCGGGCCGCAGTGAGACCCGCCTGGGTCCGCTCGCGGATTAGATTACGCTCGAATTCCGCCAAAGCGCCGAACAGATGGAACGTGAGCCGGCCCGAGGTTGTAGTTGAATCGATCGCCTCATGGAGGCTCAGCAGCCCGACCGAATGCTCTTCGAGGTACGTCATCCAGCCGATCAAGTCGCGTAGCGATCGACCGAGGCGGTCGAGCCGCCAGACGACTAGCGTATCGCCGGGACGAAGTTGCTCCCTCACCTTCTCTAGCCCCGGCCTGCTAGCCGTCGCTCCAGACGCCTTATCGGTGATGACCTTCTCGCATCCTGCCTCCAGCAGCGCATCCTTTTGGAGGTCTACGTTCTGGTCGTTTGTCGAAACCCGCGCGTATCCGATCCTCATGATGGACAAGTCCTGGTACGCAGATGACGGCAATTCGTCAGAAAACTCATCATACGACGGTGTTATCCTGCCTTAGTTTTCTTTACCGAGTAATTTTACCCGCAGAGGCGGACCTTGGCAACACCGGCAGGTACCGGTAGACCCTGGCAAACAAAGTGCCGTTTTCTTTACACAGGCCGGAGCGGCCGCGATGACCAACCATGGGCTCCTTGCTCCCATGACGCTCCGAGACCGCCAGGAATGCGTATGAGCAAATGCCGCCTAGCCCGGATCATTCATGAGGTGTCCGGAGCAGCCTATTCAGGCGCGTGGGCGTGTGGCGCCTTGGGCCCATGCAGTCGGGATTTGAAAGTTGCCGGGACAGGTTCGTTCTGGGGCACGCTGCCCCGGCGGGCAGAGCGGGAGCTTGCCGGCGCGGGCGGCGAGCATGACGAGGCTGTCGCGGTAGACGAAGCCCGCGGGAAGCGAGACCTTGATGAGGGCGACCATTTTGGTGACGTAGCCGGCGGCGATCATCAACGTGCGGAAGCGGATGATCTCCGCCAGCGTGTGCCGAATGCGGTCGGGATCGCGCAGGTCCGACAAGCAGCCGGCCAGGCGATCGGCGATCCCGAGCCGCCGCACGATCTCCGCCAGCACTAGGACGCCGGGGTCCGAGGTCAGGCTCCCGCCGTCGAAGGCGGCACGCACCAGCTTGCCTGCGACCGCTGACAGCCCCGGAAACTCCGGCTATTATTCTCCATGGCGGGCGCGAACTCCGTCGATCCGTGATGAGACTGCGTCAGCACCAGAATCATACACGAAATCAGCCGGTTAAGTCGCGCCCGCCACTGCATGCCTACTGCTCGTGAAAAATCCGGGTTAGGCACAATTGGTTTGATGTTCCCAAGAAAAATTCGTCACGGGCGCCCACCGGAGCCAATGCCGCGGAAGGCGTCGAACCGACTTCCTCAGCTGACACGAGTATTGATCCATTCGCGTTGACCAGGCGCGACCCGAATAGACGTGACCTTGTGAGCACTCGGAAACCTGCAGTGAAGTTCAAAAACCTCCGCCGGGAATCCGGAAGTAGCGCGACAGCCGCGCAGCGCCTTCCTGCTGCAATAAGTCGGCATGTTCCCGTTCGACATCATGTGTAGACGAAGTCTCCCAATCGTGGATGCGCAGGGCGTCTCGCCAAGTTATACCACCCTCGATGTCCACCATTTCCCACAATAGTGTTATTGATATGTGTGGAAACGCCGCTGCTAGCCCGTCAAGAGCTGCGGATGGTGGAGTCCATGGTGTCTCGCCGATGATGGTGATTCCGTCTGCGGAGCAATCGACACGTGGTTCACGTGTCTGAAACGCAATATCCCAGATTGTACCCCAGTTGAGCAGCTTCCAATTCCATACTCCGCGCGGGCCGAACAGCTCTTCAGAAAGGTCTCCGGGTACCGGCGCGCAGCTCGTAAGGCTAAACGATCTCGATGGGCATTGCGATCGACCCCGAAGTATCGCCAAAAAGCCGTCACCCGCAATTGATCCATCGGTTTCAATGTTAATTGTGTTGAAACATTAGTTAGACATAATACGATATTCCTTCTGTTTTTCGCACGCTAATATCTCAAATACATGCGTCGGCCCCGATTGCCTTTTACCTTTATATAGACAATTGCCGATCGGGTTCTGTCAGCCGCTGCCTTGAACGAGCAGCCCTCATTGCCTGAATGATGCAGACCGCAGTGTCGGAAATGAAGGGTACATTCTCTGCACAAAGAGACTACGGCCCAGATGACCAGAGGGGACGACGATCAACCGCAACCACCCGCGACAGCCGCTCCAGCGGATCGCCGCTGGCGCTCAGGCCCGCATAGCGATCGTCCAGGTCAAAGAAACCAGCCTGCCCCGCCATCCCAACGCCTCCCTCGCCGATCACGTGAGGGAATCAAATCGAGGCGCGGGAGGTCGGCGGTTTCGCAAACCGTCCAACCGATCTCACGCCGCCTCACGGACAAACATTGTTATGCATCGTCGATCTTCTGGCTAATCGTGATACCGTTTCAGAAGACGCGGTACCGATGCCCGAAACGCGCTCCGCAGGGCTGGCCACTCGCGATCGATAAGTACCTGCGCCGCCTCGGCGTCCTCCGTCGTTCGGAAACGTAACCCGTTGTCATCAGAGACAACTGGTACCTCAGAAGCGACAAGGATGAGCATTTCTCGCCTCTCCTCGAGCGGACACCAACTCGTCGGCGGCAGTGACTGATCAGCGAAGGGATCATATCGGTACGTCCGCAAAGGCGCAGGAAATGCAACAAGGACGGGGAAGCGCTTTATTGCAGCCTTGTGCTCCTCCAATTCCGAATCACCGGGCATCGGATTGATGAGATGGAACATGTCATATCCGACCGCTTTTGGCGTCGTCCACTCCGGATCGGTTGCATAATCGAAGGCGCCAGGATATCGTTCACTCAATTCTGACGTCTTCGCCGTGCTCAAATTTTCCGTATTTATTGACAACGCGGGCCTCGTAGGCGACCAAGAATTCAACTTTTGCATTTTTCACCATCGTTTTGATTGATAATAACTTATCCGTCATCGTAAATAGCCGCCGCGCATCTAGGCGAGGTTTGGTGTGTTGCTGACCATGTTTAGCGCGACCTCCTTACCTTACGCCTCCTAGCGACTAATGCAAAAATTAAACTTCTCATTAATTGTCTGCAAAAAAAGTTATTCTGCCGCCGCTAAAATCGAAACAGCACGGCGGTACCGACGCTATAGGGTCCGCATCGTCCAACTCCATAACGCATAATGGATGGACATTTCCATGGGATGGGAGCCGGAGGCTGCTGCGACATAGATTGGCGTGGATCGATGATCCTGACGCTCAGGCGACCGCTTTGGGGCGATAGGCATGCCGTCCAGCCCGGTTCACCACTTGGTCTACCTCCCCTTTGCGCCGCTGGTGGCCGTCGTAATCCGCATGGGCAAGATGTTGTCGGACTTCTGCCGCAGCCAGTCCCAGCCCATATAGCTGGCAACCTAATCGGTAAAATGCTTGGTGCCGCCCCTCCCCGTCAGCGAGCGCCCGATACTCCTGCTTCGCCTGTTCGAGCAAAGCGGTATCGGTTGAACAGAGGCTGCTCACGCTGACGTTCGGCTGTGGTTCCGGTTCGGTCACGGTCATCGATACTACGACATCGACAGCGCACCACGCAGCAACGTTGATTGGATCGCCCTTATGGTGGAAGAAGTATGGGTCGATCGATTTCGGTCTTGACGGGAGGTACATCAGATTTTCGGGCGAGAGCTTCGTTGCATCGATTCCGTGGAAGGGCTTCCCATTCGGTCGTCGCTTCGCACCGTAGCCGCGCCGCTCGATGAGCCGCTTGATGCGACGGGCGATGTGCTGGTACTGCGTCGCCGTGCATGGCCCGTCTAAGAAGAAGATGACGTGGTAGGAGTACTCGTCGGTCGCTGAGTTAGACGGGTGCAGCAGAAATTCGACGTTCGGGAAGAACTTGCCCCACTCGCGCCAGGATAGCGCTCCCTTGTCGACGTCGATCATGACGATGGAGCCGACTACCACGACGTTATGTCGGCCTCGGCGACGGGGTTTGTCAGGCCGATCGGGATCGGGCCGGTCCATGAAGTAAGCCGGACTGATTAGTACTTGTTGGTGCTTCTCCACCTCCCCCTGCTGGGCCAGCTCGGCCAAGGTCGCGATGAAATCACATTTGCGGACTGGCACTTGCCGGTACCGGGCAATATCGGAGTCGTGCCGCGTCTCGAAGGCGGTACCGGCGAAAATCAGGTCGTCATCCGTCCCATAATTGGCGTGACGGATGCTCTTAATATAAAGAGCATCCGTCACGCCGGAACCGGGACGGATTTCGCTCATCTGGTCGAGTAAGTCGCACACCGCTTGATCTCCGACCTCTTGGGCCAACTCGGCTCGGATGGCCCGCACCTGCCGCATGCGCGCCGTCGAGGTGAGCTCGGCGTGTCGCCGGTTTCGCCGCCAGATCTGGCCGAAGAAGCCGGCGGCGCCAACGGTGCAGCCGGGCCAGAAGTCGGCCAGCCATTCGGCCGTCTCCTTGTCCGGCACGATGAACTCGACCGGGCGATCGCACCCAAGGTCACGGATGCTCGACCGGCAGACAGCTTGATAGACGGTCTGGCGATGCTGGGCCGTGACCAGTTCCTCATGACTGATGCCCCCATTTGCCATGAAGCGGGCTTGTTCAGGGCTGGGAAGGCAGGCCGCCGGCACTACCACTCGGTCAATGTGCACAAAGCAGTTCAGGCCGTGGGGACTGTGCGGAAGCGCTGTGCCGTGGGGCATCCGCTCACTGGCCAACTCACTGTCCGCGAGATTGACGAGATACAGATAGTCCGGACCCGACCATTCGCGTTCGGCCGTATCCATGATCGCGGCGCGCCATGGACGCTCATCGGTGGGACTGACTTGCTTCGACCCTGCGGTCTTCGACCAAGCGCCGTCGGTGCAGTAGGAGATGCGAAGCCGATGTCCGTTCGGGTGTTCACGATCGCTGTTGGTCCAACCTGCGCAACGACTCTGTCGAGCAAGGCGAGCGCAAATGCGTGGCTGATCGCGGAATCCCACACCCATTGCCGACCAAGTCTTGGCGAGCACGCTTTCGTCGAAAGCCGCTCCCATGATCGTGACCGAGTGAAACCCTTGGTCGAAAATCGAGGGAAGCATCTGGGCGAATAGCCATAAGGGATACCGAGCCGGCATGGGATCATTGACCGGGTATGGCTCAACGTCGGCGGAAATCGTGCGGTACCAGTTCTCGACGAGTGCCGACACCGCCCAGTGGGGGGAGGTGATTTTGCCGACGATGTCGCGGTACAAATGGTAGACCTCGTCGCGCTCGCGGTTATCCGCCATTCTTTGCAAGGCGGCGGCGCATCCCGGCTTGGCCTCTACCCGAGCATACGCGCCGTCTGACTGTGATAGCTGACACAGGTCGGTGAGCAACCCGTGGGTATGAGGAAGGTTTTTTGACCAATTCGCATGGGCTGCGGGGATCTCGTCGATGTACAGATCCCACTGCCCTGCCCCGATGAAGTGTGGACACTGCTGTAAACCGGCCTGGGTGACGATGAGGATCTCGCCTTTGTCATGGCGCTCAGCACCTGCCGCTTGCTTGAGGTGGTCCATGACAGTACGGCCGACGTGACCGGTCGTATCGCGGTCAATGCGTGTAACGTTGATACTGCGTTTCGACCGGTCGGCCAGCTTCTGCTTCAGCGACGCTTCAATCTGAGCGGCGCATCGTCTTGTCGGTGGTGCGATAATGGATTTCTGGTCTGCTCTAATGGCGTTCTCGAGCGCGACGTCTTCGGCAATATGGGTTTTCCCAGCGCTGGCTACGGCGCTGACTTTGTAAAATTGCATGCGATGTCCTTAAATGAAAACCGCCCGCGCGAACTTGCCGGGGGCACGCGGACGGTTTCCTCTTGGACATCGCAGTCGTAAATCTTCGCTACGAAGCTATTTATGCGTTGTCGATATTTCATTCCGACCCCATAGCAACCGGCAAGTTGCGGACGGGATATTTATCAAACGACGCTGCCCTTGGTGACCGCCAGTCTGCGCGCTGAGTTCAAATCTTTTTGTCGCTCAGCAGTGGCGCCTTGGCCGACGTCTGCCCGGCACCGTTCGGCCAATGGTTCTGCGCAGGCTACCTCCAACGTCCTTGCCGCGCGCTCAATGCTCTCGGCCGCTCAACGGCGACTTCCTGTCGTGTTAAAGTGAAGACGATCCTCGGCGCGGACGATGCGCCGCAGGGAGGCGTCACAAAGCGTCGATCATCGGGCGCTTCTTGCCCGTACGTGCCGGCGCCGGCCGGATCGCGGCGAGCCGGTTCACCACCCATGTCCGCGTCTCGGCCGGGTCGATCACGTCGTCGACCATGAGATTGGTCGAGCGGTGCAGAGCTTTGCCGGTCTCATAGGCTTTCGCGACCATCTCTTCGAAGAACCGCAGGCGCTCCTCCGGGTTCTCGATCGCCGCGAGTTCGGCGCGAAAGCCGAGCTTGACCTGTCCCTCGATGCCCATCGGCGCGAGCTCGCCGGTCGACCAGGAGACGTAGAAGTAAGGCGCGCGGTAGTTGCCGCCGGCCATAGCGCTTTGCCCGAGGCCGTAGGCCTTGCGCAGGACGATCGTGAAATACGGCACGGTCATGTTGCTGCTGGTCAGGAACATGCGGGGCCGCATGCCTGACCAGGGCGGTCTTCTACGCCTCCGGTCCCCACCATGATGCCGGGCGTGTCGCAGAAATTGACGACGGGGATGTCGAATCCGTCGCAGAGCTGCATGAATCGCGCCCTGGTCCGACCCGTCGGAATCGACCGCGCCGCCGAGATATTTCGGACCGTTGGCCAGCACGCCGACCGTGCATTCCTCCAGCCGGGTCAACGCCGTCACCATCGTGCGCCCGAAATCCCGGCGCAGCTCCAGGACGACGCCTTCGGCAGCGAGCGTTTGGCGAGGATACGGGTCACGCCGCGCACCCCAGAGGGGGCGCAGCCGGTTCGCCTGGAATCATGGCTCTTGTCGGCGATCAGCACCTGCAGATCGATAGATCCTCCGCCACCTCGGCGCGGCGGCGACAAGACGGCTGATCTCGTTGAGGCGATTGCACAACGCGCGTGTCCACAAGCGCGGCAGGAGTGCCGCTGCTTGCCGCGCTTGTCCAATCAGGTGCGATAAGTCGCTGGAATCGCTTGACCAGTTGCTCGACCCAGCGCACCGCGCCGGCACTCCTTCTCGTACGCTCCTGCGGGCGAAAGCATATGGCAGTGAGTCTGCCATAATTTCAATTTCGACATTCCCGATCACACCGGATTAGCCTGTCCGTATGCCTGATCGAGAGGAGTCCGCGATGGCCTCGAACCCTGCTGCCGCCCGAAGTTTCACTAACAAGACGGGAAAATTATTCACCATGGCGCTTGCCGCCGGCACCGATCAGGAGCGCCTGATCGCACTCGATCGGCTCGACAGGCATCTGAAAGCGGCCGAACTTCATCCCAGCGAAGTGCAGTTTGGGTTACCCTCGGACGAAGAGGATGATGATTATGAACTGATAGCGCAGGAGCTGGAGTCTCGCCTCGAAGCGCTGGAAGAGCGGTATGCGTCGCTGCAGGCGGAGAATAATCGGCTTGCGCGGCAGCGCGCGATCGCCATCAAGGAAGCTGAGGCTGAGGCGAGGCGCCACCAGCAGGAACTCTCACGGGCGGAAAAGCGGTACCAAGCTGCTCTCGCGTCAGAGAACGCTGCCCGGGAAGCCGCCGTCGGCGAAGCCGAAAAGTACCGGACGGCTTTGGCTGACCGCGTCGCGCGGACAAAGAGGTCTCGGCTGCTACCGATCGATGATGCGGCCCTTGATCGCTGGAATCTCATCATGAACGTCACGGCCGGATTTTCACGCAATTGCTGGCGCCGCGCTGTCGCTGCGATCGCTGGCATCTCCGAGCAACAGCTCAACCGCTTCTCCGAACTCCGCGATCCGCTGCCGATGGAGGTGGTGAACAAACTCGAGCGGTATGTCGCCCAACACGGGCACGTGGTTCCTGAGGAGGCAAGGCTGCCGAGGAAGAATGCTTCTCGACCTGCCGCCACGCATGCGCAGGCGTTGGGGGTATTTGATGACGCGGAGATCGAGGCGTTGCGCGAACTCCAGCTGGACCCGGCTACTATTCAAGAACGCATCCGGCAGACTGATCGCGCTCCTTCCCCTGTCGATCGCGAGCTTTGGCTGGTCCTCAGCGAGGGGTACGGCATCCAGGACGGACACATCTGCATGCTGCTCGGCCTTGCCCAGGGGACCGCGTTGCCAGCCCAAAAGGAGAAATGGGTTGCGCGCTGGAGTCAGCTTGCCAGGACTCCGGTGGAGAAGCTTCGTGGGATGCTGCGTAAACGGGATTTGTCACCCGGATGGGCCGACTTATTATCGCAGGCGGTCGCTGCATAGTGGGGGCTTGCCGGTCGAGGTGTGTGTCGCGAAGGTGGCGGGCGGTCCCGGTGCAACGCGCTGGCAGCCGAGCACTCGCTGCCACCCTCCTGAGGCGCATCAATCCGGCTCCCTACGGGGCCGCGATTGGCGACGAGCAGCTTCTGTCCGGTCATATTGGGATGCTCTGGAAAGTAGCGAGGGTAGGGCGGCGCCTTCGGCAGTATCATAGTCCCGGCTGGGATGCCGCCCGATCGGGGCGGGGAGGATCCTTGGACAGCTTGCGGATCCGTGCAAGGCCGACCCGTCTTGTGGCGGCGCTCCCGTGTGCGCTGCATCCGCCCACCTTTCCGTGGGGTGGCGGATTGTGCACGATCACCTTGCGGACGGGGCGAGGCCAGGGGCGAGGCATGACGACTGCCCACACCTGAGGGAGCACCTCGTATATTCCTGAAAGTTCAGGTCGCCATCGTCACAGGTGCTGGACGCGGCATAGGTGCCGCTGAGCCGGCGGACGCCGGTGCAGCCGTGGTCACGGGGGACATCGACGGCGATCTCGCCGCGCAGACCGCCGATGCCATCGCCCGCCGGGCGCCCTTCGCTGGCCCTGGCGGTCGACGTTGGCGACGTCGCGGCGATCGGGTCGATGGTCGACAGGGGCATGGCGGCTTTCCGCCGGGTGGACATCCTGGTCAACAACGCCGGCGTCACCCTATGGGCGACATCATGGACCTGGCGGAAGCCGAGTGGGATCGGAGCCACCGTATCAGTGCGAAGGGCGTCTTCTTCTGTCTTCAGACCGCGTAGCGAGGGTCATGATGCCGCGGCAGAGTGAGCGCATCGTCAACATCGCCTCGACCCTCCGCCAATGCGCCCCAGCGCGACTCTCTCCGTCGCCGGTTGCAGGGCCGAAAAGCCCGCAGAACTGCGCCGTTTCGGCCGAAAGCTCATGACTGCGGGGCCCAGCCGGAGGGGCGTTTTCCTCTCTCTCGGGGCGGTTCTCTCCGGACCTCATGACTTCGGCCATTTAGTACGAAACTTGTAAGCTACTGATACGGCGTCATTTTATTGCCGCTGAAGCTCCGTACTTTCCGAAGGAGATACTGGCAAACGGAGAACGCCTGGGATTCAACCGTCCATAGAGTTAGCAACTTTTCGCGCCACGGTAGGAGGAACGTGTCGCCGCCGGTTGAGGCGCAGCATCACGCGGCTGAGGCGATTCGAGATATCTCGTCGCGGTGACTGCATTTGGCCGTGATCAGACAGGCAGATTCAATGTGTGTACGTCCCGAAACGGCGCACACAGCCGAGGCGCAAGACGGGACGATTGGCCTGGCGGTCCACGTCGCTCGCCGTCGACCAGAAGTGGTTACGTCGAGGGCAGCTTGTGGACATGGTCGACGAAGTCGTTCGTCATCTTTGCGCGAATGCGCGGTCAGCCGTTGGCGTCTCATGAGCGGCGCTTCCTGCGCGGGGAGACGTCGCGGCGGCGGCGAAGCCGCCGCCGGTTCATGACCGGCGCGGTCTCGTGGAAGCGGCTGTCGATGTCGTTGAGCATCTGCCGCGCCTCATAGGCATCGGTGTCGATCAGCGCCTCGATCAGCTCGGTCCCGATCTCGCGAGTGTCCGGGCCGAGCCGGTGAAGCGTGATCGCCAAGTCGATGAGCTGCGCGGTCGCCATCGCGGTCGCGGTGTGGACATCGCCAAGCTCGGACCGCCATTTGCCTACCAGGCGCAGCGCCAGCTCGGCGATGAGCGGCGCCTGGTGCGGCAGCATCGTCGATAGGCGCTCGACCACGAAGGTTGCATCGAGGCGGGGCGCCTCCGCGATCCTCTCCGAGATCGCGCGAAGCAGCGAGACCATGGGCTCGTCGGGCGCGAGCTTGTCGACCATGCGGAAGATGTCGAACGTCGCCTGCCACACCCCCTTGCCGCCGAATTCGAGCAGACGGATGAGCAGATGCGCGGCGCGGGTGCGATCGGGGCCGTTGGCGAACAGATTGGCCGCCGACAGCGCCACGCCGGCTCGCGCGTCGCTTGCGGCTTCATCTCCGAGAATGCCGTCAAGACGCCGCTGCGCCCATGGTAGGTCGGAATCGGCGATCGCGGCGAGGCCGACGATCTCGCCATAGGCCTGCCGCGCTTGGCGGCGCGGGGCCGTCCGCCATGCCTCGAGATGCCGATTGACCAGCGCGCGATCCTGCTTTCGGGCGTTGGCGAGATAGTGCGACACTGAGCGGCTGCCGACCAGTTCTGGCACTTCGGCGAAGAGTCGATCGAGAAAGGTGTCCCGGTCGCCCAACTCGTCGTCGCGCAGATAGGGGAGGAATCGAGCAAGGCCGTCCCAGATCTCCAGGCTCTTCTCACGCGCGAGATAAGCGGAGAGGGTGGCGAGCGCCTCGAGCGGTTCCCCGCGCACCAGCCTGAAGTGGACCAGCGCCTCCACGACCGGATATTCGCCGCCGGGAACGACAGCGTAGCCGCCATAGCCCCAGAGCAGGCTGCGCTCCAATGTGCTTTCGTGCTCCTCCCCTGTCCCGGGCGCTTCAGCGGCTTCGACGACCGATTCGCCGACACTCCCGTCTTCGGCATCGTCGCCGGGGTCCGGGTCTTCGAGCGGCGTGGCAATCCATTGTTCGAGCAGCGCCAGGAACGCGTCGGGGATTGGGACATCGCGCCGCTGGAGGCGCTCCAGCGTGCGCGCGGCCGATTGGCGGAACTCAATGCCATCGAACCCACGCATAACGACGTCGCTGAGCAGACCGAAGACCACCTCAGGGTCGCCCTCCTCGGCGAGCGAGTCGAGCGTATACGCTGCCGCGCGAGTTCCGTTGTCTTTGTCCAGTTTGGCAAGGATGCCAATAGCCCGCTCGGCATGGCCCTTGGCGAAGGTCGCGAACGCGCGCGCTAGTTGGATGTTGCCACCGGTCATCCAGTTGCGCGGGTGATCCCAGCCGGTGGCGTCGGGCAGCTCGCGGAACGCGTTGACGATGTCGGCATCAGACGCCTTGGCCATCGCGTCGGCTTCAAGCGGCGAGCCGATCCACTGCGGGCCGGTGAAGGTCGCACCCGAACGGCGCGTGCCGAAGCGACGCTGGTCCTCGTCGACCTGGCGCCGGGCCGCCGGGGACAACCGATTGGCGGGAAGCGAGCGCAGCAGATCCAGCTGGGTCCGCCGGGCGGAATGGCGCCAGACCATCTTGCCCTTGGGGTCGCTGATATCCGCGGGCGCTGGCGGGCCGTAGGCGCGGATCCGTTCCTCGAAGCGCTTGACCCGCTCGGCGAGCCAATAGGGCGCGACGGCAGCGACCAGCGCTTTGGCGGTGCCGCGCAGATCGTGGATCGAGCCGAGATAATAGCGACGCTCGTCGCCCAAGATGAAGTCAAGTGCGGCATCGGCGAAGCGTTCCGGCTGATGGGCCAAGCCATGCGCGATCAGGCGCTGCACGGGAGTCAACGGGATCGCGTCATTCTCCGCCGCCCACAGAGCAAAGCGATCCGGTTCGTGCTCGGCTGCCTCTTCGACCGCGATGCGCGCCGCGCTGAGCAGGGCATGCTCGCGCAACTCCAAGTCAGATTCGCCTTCGAACCGATAGTCGGCATCGTAGGTCAGCGCGTAGCCGACACGGAAGTCGCGATCGCCCGCGACGCGGGCCAGCGCCTCGAACGCCTCGACATACCAGGGCCAGAGTTCGTCCAAGAAAGTTACCGGCGCTTCCTCGGCGAGCGCCGGCAGGCTGTCCCAGTCGTCGCCATATTCGATCAGGCGCTTTATCGGTTCGCGCGGATCCTCGCGTATGCGCCACGCCATCTCGTCCTCTGAGGTAGCGAAGGCCGGCTTGGGCTTGGCGGCGCGGGCCTCTGCTGCCTCTATGGCGGCCGAGAGATCGCCGTTCAGCCGGGCGCGGACGAGCTTCAACGCCACGTCGGGCTGCGCGACCCCAATCGTGCCGGCGACATGGTCAATCATGTGCGGACCGATGTCGCTGCGCCCGACGATGACGAGCGCGATGTCGAGCACGTCGGGTGTCCAGCGCTGGACCGATTGGAGCACCCACCAGGCGCGGCTGTCGTGGCGCGCGTCAGGCAGCCAATTCGCCCGGAGCAGTCGCAACACTTCCTCCGGGGCGAACGTCATCGCCCGCGACAGGACCTCGATCTGAAGATTTGCGGTTTCCTCCGAGGCCGTCATAGCGTGCGCGATGAAGCTGGCGTGAAAGCGGCCGAACCATCCTTCGCTGCCGCTTAGCGCCCGGAAGCCGCGCAGCCTAGTCTTGTCGTGCGCCAGCGCGTCATCCATCAGCATCGCTTCGCGATCCGTTGGCTCGTGCTGCGCGCCTAGGAAGTCGATCAGAAGCACGCGCAGGTGCGGACGCAGTGTGTCGGTGCGCCAGATGGTCTCGATCTCGTCATGATAGCCGTCGCGGTCCACCGCTCTCAGATAGGTCAGGCCCGACCAGAGCTTGGGACGCAGGAACAGCGAACTCTGGCGTTCCAGCACGAACCGGGACAGCCGACCCGGCTCGCGCGCGAAGCCGCGGGCGAGCGCGAACTCGAACAGGGTCTGGTGGGAAAAGCCAACCGTCCCATCGAAGCTGGTCAGTACGCCGGCGCCTTCGAGGCTGCGAAGATCGGCGATGCGCTCGGCGAACCGCGCGGCCGGCAGCCACAGGCTTTCCTTCGCCGCCATCTGATCGGCGATGTCGGCCGCGAGCTGTTCGCGCGCTGCGGCGCCTTCGCCGACCAGCACGCGTTCCGACCATAGGCGTTCGAGCATCGCCTGATAGCTGGTGAAGGGTTCCGAGCTGTAGCGGCCGTTGAGCTGCAGGTAGATGGAGAGCGCCTGCGGGCGCCGCATCACGTCCTGCGCGTCGGCCGGCCAGCCCGCCGCATTGACGCCGCGTGCCTCCAGCAGCGCCAGGATGTCGCTCCAGGCCGGGAGGTGCAGGACCACGCTTTCCGCGGTGACCGCTTTCAGGCGGACATCGTGCCGGAACTCGAACGTCCGCGACGAGAGGACGATATGGACATTGTCGGTTCCGCCGAGCTTGCGGACGAGGTTGAGCAAGGTGTTGAGCCGGCCGACGCGGAGATCGAGATGTTGGGCGAGCGCGTCGAGCTGATCGATCAGCAGCAGCACGGGCCCGATGCCGGCGAGATTGCGAATCAATGTGCTGGGCAGGTCGTCGAGCCCGAGCCAGGCCTGAAAGTCCGCCTCGGTCTGAATGTCGGCTTCGAGGAGATCGGCCTTGATGGCGAGGACAGGCCAGCCCCGCGCCGTATATTCGCTGCCCAGCGTCGCCAACAGCGCCGACTTTCCCGCGCCGGGCTCGCCGAGCAGCGCGGTGGTCGTCGACGTATAGCCGTCGAGCCGCGCACGAAGCTGGTCATGCTCGGGACGAGCGATGCGCTCGCCGCCGGGCAGCGTCGCCGGCCAGTGTAGCAAGTCGCCGGAAGCGGCCTGGAGCGCCTTGCGGATCGGCTCTAAAGTCTCGAACCGGGCGAGCGGCACAAGACCAAGCAGCTCGACGCCCTCGCGCTCGGCCAGCTCCTTACGCAAGCGACCCGTGTCGGCCCTGGCGAGAGCGCCGTTCGAGTCGGCAATGAAAAGGTGGGGCGAGCCGAATTCTGCCTTGACAATCGCGATGTCGGCGTCGGCCGCGATCGCACGCAAGGATGCCTCGAACCGCACGATCCGTTCGCGGTCGCCCGGGCCGAAATCGGCCGAGAGGCTCATCACCAGCGACAAGCGCGGCTGAGCCGGCGTCCCGGACTTGGGCTCGTCCCCTGGCTCGGCGGCTGCCTTATCCGTGTCAGCGTGCGGCGTGATCGGCTCGAACGATCCAGTCGGCGAACCATCAACGCGCATCGGCGCGGGCGCCGGTTCGAGCTGCCCCCAATGACTCAGCATTTCGAAGCCAAAGGCGGCCGCATGGCTGGCGGCTATCGGCTGAAGCAGTGCGTCTTTGCGCGCGGACTTCTTCTGCGTCATGTCCGAGACGCCTCGTATGACAATGCTCGGCGTCCGCTCGGCGAACGCAGCATAGACCGCGCCATAGCCTTCCATCTCGACGACATGCGTGTCGCCATAGCCATGGGCGAGCAGGGCTTCGAGCTCGCTCTTGGGATTGTCGAGGATCGCTTCGATGGAGGCGATGGGTGCGACCAGGCCCAGCGGCGGATAGCCCACCGGATAGGCATCGAAGGCGGGTAAGGTGCCGCCGCGCGGCGGTCTTATGCGGGTTAGCCAGTCATCTTCGCGGCGGATCTTCTTGGCGATACCGACAAGCCGCAGATCGGGCGGATAGGCGGCTGGCCGGTGGGAGAATCCGCCGGCTCCTGCCTTGCCCCCATAGGGCCAATAAAGCTTTTCGGAAGCGACGACCGAACCAAGCGGCGCATCCTTCTTGCGCGAACCGCCCACGCCGACCAGGATCTGCACGTCGAAGGCGTCGAACAGGTTATGAGCCTCGGCGACCACGCTGTGGGCGTTATGGGTTCCGGCGCCGGTCTCGGCGACCACGACCAGCCATTCCTGACCTCGATCAGAGAAGCTACCGCACTCGTAGATCGTGCCGTGGTGGCCCTGCACCGAGCCCAAATCCGCGAGATGCGCGCGGACGGCCTTCATTTCGAGGAGCAGCGCAGTCACGAAGAAAGCGCGTCGCATCCCGAGCGCTCTAGCTTCCTCCAGCACCTCCGCCGCACTGCGATACAACATGGATCAGAACTTTGCCCCCGGCGCGATCCGATCACGAATCTCAAAATTTTGGTCAATCGCTTGCGGCGGGCGCCCTCCACGCAGCGACCGGCCCCCGCTGAGGATAGCGATTGGGTGTCCCGCCCGCTACATCGCGTGCTCCGCCATCACCCGGCTCAGCGGGTGCACGTCCGTTCGTTCATTTGAATGCCCCAAACTCACGGTGGCAACCAACGGTGCATTTGGCGGGTATCCACCCGGGAACG
Organism: Constrictibacter sp. MBR-5; assembly: GCF_040549485.1. Classification (NCBI taxonomy): domain Bacteria; kingdom Pseudomonadati; phylum Pseudomonadota; class Alphaproteobacteria; order Rhodospirillales; family Allostellaceae; genus Constrictibacter; species Constrictibacter sp. MBR-5. The sequence continues at coordinate 24,262 of NZ_JBEPTK010000024.1, read as the reverse complement.
GACGTAGTCGGTGCCTGGATCGCCGAGCAGTGCGACCAAGAGCCGACAGGCCAAGGCTTGCATCTCCAGCGGCAAGTTCTGGTTCGTGCCGACACCGTGCACGGCAAAGCCGAGCGGCGCGTCCATGAACAAACTCTCATGGACCGTAGCATTGCGAATCACGGAGACCGGCGAAGCGCCGGCAGTGTCTTCCGCCCAGGCGGGGACCGGGATCTTGAACAGGTCGCAGAGCCACCGCACCCGACTGTGGTGTCTCACCCCGCCTCTGGGCAGCGGATGGAAATCCTTCGCCAGAGCGAAACATGCGTCCAGCGCGCCATAGAGATAGAGGAATCGCTCAAACTGCAGCGCCTGAGGAGCCTGGGCGATGTAGAGTGCATGCAAGGCCGCGATCCAGCGGCGGGCACGCAAGGGTGCGAACTTGTTGGCTTGCCAAAAGGCCTCGGCCAGTCCGAGCGCCTTCATCGTCTCGCGTGGGCTGAGCACAAAGTCCACCAGCTTTCGCGGCTTGATCGCTGCGGCGTCCAGGAATCCCGCTTCGGTCGTAGTCAATCTCATGCCAACGAAAAAGCTCAACCCCCAGACCAGAAAGTCCAGATGCTCGCGCCCGTCGGTCGCTGCGTGACTTAGCCGATACGTCATGGGCAGCCCGAACACCCGGCTAGGAAAGGCGCGCTCAACTATGCCGTGGCCCATGATGTGAGTACGGGCCAGCGGTGCATAAACCCAGTCACCTTCCACCCCAGGACCGTCGCGCACCCCGGAGACAGCCTTCCCCAGGTCGGGCAGGGTGGCAAGCGTGACTGGCCCGACGCCACCATCGAGCGGTTCGGGATACCAGCCGAAGTCGACAGAGACGGCCATCGTTAGCGACTCGGGAACAGCGTTGTGAAGCGCTGGATCATACAGACGTTGGCTTCCCTTCGGTGCATCGAGGTGCAACTTCCGATTCTCTTGATCCTGGCTCCTGCAGAGGCAGATGCCCTGACCAGCAGCCATGGCCAAGTATGATCCGCCAATCGCTAAATCGAAGTCTCCCTTAAATTGTTGCCGACTTGCACCTCGGTGGAGCCGGGCGGTGGTTTTCTTGGGGCCCTCTGTTGTGTGGCGAGCGCCCCAGAGGGCCGGATGTGAGCATAAGAGGCTGCTCCGCTTCTGAGATGTGACCAGCAACCTTCGGATGATCGGGATGGGCACGGATCGACTGCTAATGAACGAACAGGCGCACCCGCTCAGACAGGCCTACAACACGCAGGATGGTCTTTGATCGCCTCTGCTTGCCTCTCCCACTCCACCGGGAACGGCCTGAGCAGCCTGTCGAGCGTCAACTCCGCCCCCTGCCGCCCGTCAAGGATCGCCTCGACTATGTCCGGTGCCAGCAGCGTCAGCCGCAGCACCCGGCTGGCGTAGGAGGGGTTGATCCGCTCCGCCGCCGCAATCTCGCCGATGGTGGCGTGCACGCCCGTCTCCAGCATGCGCCGCAACTACAGGCGGGGCTCATGTCCAGATGCCGCCTACTCCGCGGCCAGCCCTGATTTTGCGTCTCGTTCGATGAGGGGCTCCCGGCGGCTTCGGCGTTCGACCGGAACGCGCCGACGTTGCTGCAAACGTTCCAGCGGTCACGTCCACCGGATGCGAACTGTCCTCCAAACGGCCCGGGGCGTGTCATCATGGGATAATGGGACTTCAGCCCTGTCACCCATGTCAGTGGAGCAGCTCGTCACCCCCAAGCATCGCTCGCGCCTCCTCCCAAACCTCACGCGCGATCTCCTCGGCCGGAACGGCGCGTGCGAGGGCGGCGGACTGGCCGGCCCATGCCTGGATCCGATCAATGTCGTCTGCACGCATCCCGGCACTGCGCATAGGCTGGGTCAGGCCGCGCTGCACCGGATACGGAGCTGGAGGCGGCGTCTCGGGGGCCGCCGCGGCGCGGGCGTAGCGGGTGGCGACGCTGCGGCCCGGGCGGCCGGAGAAGGCGCGGGTGATGAGAGTGTGCTCCGGCAGGGTGCGGCCGATCGCGTCGGCCCAGGCCGACGGGAGTGCCGCCTCCGGGCTGCGCAGGAAGCCGGTCCCGATCTGTACAGCTGAGGCGCCGAGCAGCAGTGCCGCCGCCACGCCGCGCGCGTCGGCGATGCCGCCCGTGGCGACGACCGGCACGGACACCGCGTCGACGATCGCCGGCAGAAGAGCGAACAGGCCGACCATTGCCGCCTCGGCCGAGGCGACTTCAAAGGCGCCGCGATGGCCCCCCGCCTCCATCCCCTGGGCGACGATGACGTCGGCGCCGGCCCGCTCAGCCACGCGCGCCTCCTCCACCGTGGTGGCGGTAGCGAACCAGCGGATGCCGCGCGCCTTCATCGCCGCGATGAAGTCAGCCGGATAGACTCCCATGATCGAGGAGATCGCCGCGGGCCGCGCGTCCAGCAGCGCCTGGCGCTGGGCGGCGAAGTTCAGCGGCGCGCCGTCGCCCGCGTCGGCTGGGACCTCCGGCCCCCATTGGCCAAGGAAGGCCCGAACGGCAGCCTCGGCCGAGGGATCGCGCGCCGGTGGCGGGTCCGGGATCCAGAGGTTCATCTGGAAGGCTCCGTCAGTTCCGGCCGAGACCTCCTGCGCCCAGGCCGCGATCTCGGTCGGCTGCATCAGCAAGGCGCCGCATGCCCCCATGCCGCCGGCACGGCCGACTGCGACCGAGAGCCCCGGCGGGCAAGCTCCCGCCATCGGCGCGAGCAGGACGGGAATGCGCAGCCGGTACGCATCCATGAATGCCCGCGTTCGATCGAAGATTGCCCTTGGTGCCATGGTTGCCCTCCTTCGTCTCGTGTTCAGAAGCGGTTCGGACATCGGAGTGTACGGCGGCACCAGAATCATCAATAATGAATTAATACGATACCAAGCATCTCATTTGGAGAAGATATGGCCTCGCTCGATCTCGGTGCCCTTGAGATCTTCCGCTGCGTCGCGCAGGAGCGCAGCATCTCCGGCGCCGCCGCCCGGCTCGGCCGGGTCCAGTCCAACGTCAGCACGCGGTTGAAGCAGCTGGAGGAGACGCTGGGAGCAGCGCTGTTCCTGCGCACGCGGCGCGGGTTGACCCTGACGGAGGCGGGGCGGACCCTGCTGGACTATGCGGAGCGACTGCTGGCGCTGTCGCGCGAAGCGTCGGACGCGCTGCGTGACGGCCGGCCGCGCGGCGTGCTGCGCCTGGGCACGATGGAAAGCACGGCGGCTGCGCGGCTGCCGACAATCCTCGCCGGCTACCATGCGCAGTTCCCGGAGGTGACGGTGCACCTCCACACCGATACCGCCGGAGGGCTGATGGACTGCCTGGCCCGCGGTGACATCGACGCGGCGTTCATCGCCGAACCCGTTCCCGACGCAGCATTCGATCAGCGGCCGGTGTTCCTCGAGAGCCTCATCCTGATCGGACCGGCCACTGGTCCCTCCACCTATCGTAACGAGGATCTGAACGGCCGCACCATCATCGCCTTCGAGGAAGGCTGCGCCTATCGGCGCTATCTGCACGAATGGCTGCTGGAACAGCGGATTGCGCCGGGCGGCACACTCTCGGTCGGCTCCTATCTCGCGATGATCGCCTGTGTGTCGGCCGGCGCAGGCTACGCCGTCGTTCCGCAGTCGGTGTTGGCTACCGTGCGGTGCGGCGACGAGGTGCGCCGCTATCCGCTGTCGGGCAAGCATGCGGCCATACGCACGATGCTTGCCCGCCGACCGGGCTACAGTTCGGCCAACCTCGACGCTCTGGACGCGCTTCTCCCGGGGCTGCCGGAGGATAACCAGGCATCTCCCGGGTAGGCACAGCGGTCGACAGTGTCGTGATCGGGGCTCGGGTCAGCCTCAGGCTTGTCTCCGCTTCACTCCGCGCCAAGCCAGCATAAATAAAGGTGTACAGAAGGAGGCCGCTCTAATGAACGGCGAAGAAATCACAGACCCCGATACGGCCCGCGGCATCATCCGGATCCGCCTGGGTCACTATCTCTACCAAAGGCTCGCCGCCTTGCTCGCGAGCGCGACGAGCGCATCGAAGATATCGCTTGCGACACGATGGAAGATGGCGTCATGGACGCCGGTAACAGTCCGGGCGCACCGGCTATTTCAGGTGCTGGGCTAGGTATTTGTTCATCTCGAACATCGTGACCTTGTCCTTCCCGAACACCGCCCGCAGCTTGTCGTCGCTGATGATCTCCCGACGGTTCTCCGGGTTCTGGAGGTCATGCTTCTTGATGTACTCCCAGAGCTTCTTGACCACCTGCGGCCGCGGCAGGGAGTCGGAACCGACGACGGCGGCTAACTCCTTGGACGGCTGAAGCGGCTTCATCAGTGCCGGGTTCACCTTCTTCTCGGTCGAACCCGCCTCACCTGCCTTCGCGGCAGTCTGCTTCTTCGCCATGGTTCCTCCGGTATCCTGCGTTTCGTGGCGCCGTCACACTATGCCCGCTAGCCAGAAGGGCAAGCGCGACTGCCCAGTTCGCGGCGCTGCCCCTCCCACGCCACCGGAAACGGCCTGAGCAGCCTGTCGAGCGTGACCTCCGGCCCCTACCGCCCATCGAGGATCGCCTCGACGATCTCCGGCGCGAGCAACGTGAGCCGCAGCACCCGGCTCGCGTAGGAGGGATTGATCCGCTCTGCCGCCGCGATATCGCCGATGGTGGCGTGGACGCAGTTTAGCCGCCGCCGGCGATGTTTCGCGGAAACGTCGAACGACACCCTTGGAAGTCGCCGCCGCAGCGACAAAGTGCTCGGATTGCATCGCGGAGAAATATCGGCTGGCAGAGGGAAGATACGGATGAAGCGGAATGAATTTTCGAACATTGGCGCGACGCGCGGTGTCATACAGATTGGCCTAGGCAGCAATCTATACGAAAATCTCGAAGCAAACGCGCGAACTCGAGACGAGCGTGTCGCTGATATCGCCTTGCATGTAGCAGCTCGCAGCGACATTCTCTGTGGCATACCTTTCCACGTCCGCCGACATAAATTGTAGATCGGGCTTTTCCATCAAGTTTCTTATACCACAGACGGCGACAGCCGATTCTGTCCACGGCACATTCTACCTGAATAACAATATACACGCATGTGGCGAGTACAAAATTTCTGTTCACTGAGAAAAAATAGTGACGGGAGCTCAGAAATACTGCATGCTGATACCCTGCCAAATCGATCTCGGCTGCTATGGAAGCGCTAGAGCTCCACATGCCCGTGGGCAGGATTCAGCGGGTTGGGCACTTGAATCGCATGGCCCGGCAGAGGGCCATGGCGTGATCCGGATCGCCGCGATTATCGGGTTGTGGGCGTTGAGCGAACGATCAAGGAGGAGATAGAAAATGAGATACCGTGTCTTGGCCGAGTTGCCTCTCGGCATGGAACAAGAAGTGGATGATATGGTCGAAGGCGATGAAATGCCCTTTGCGGGCGGATACATTGCCGGCTGGCTGTCTCACTATTACGGTCGCCGCGTCGACTTTGAACTGTGCCAGGACGAATTCGACGATTTACTGCAGTACTACGTTATGGCTACGTTCAATGATCGCGATGAAGCCGGCGCCTGGGCGGCACGCTTCGGCGGTGCCATTTTACCGAACGAGCCGCCTTGGTTGATTTCCGCAGCAGGCGAAGACTCCTATAGCAAGATCTATCATAGCCTAAAACGGCGCACTGCTCCGGCTGCCGATTAACGCTGACAGGCTGCAAAAAATGGACGTTTTCACGTCCCCTGTCCCGCACGCTGGGTTGCGTCCCAGGACATGTCATCCGGGACGCGATCAACACCACCCGAAGCGAGGAGGACGAAATGAATGATCTGGTTACGCTGGATGTGCATGGCGAAAATCAGGAGTCACGTCATTACGAGTGGCAGCGTTGCCGGCCCTACATCCATCCCGAGCTAGAATTTCTCCGCAAAGCGATACTCGATGCATTGCCGGAAATGCACGAGAACCGCGTGCGACAGCGGCTCCGCGATCCGATTTGCCAACTTGCGCACCAACACTGCTGTCTTGGCTTTATCGCCACCGAGACGGACGGTCAATGGACGCTACAGCCGGTCGGCGCGCTGCGCGAGCCGTTGAAGCGCGGTCGCGATTATTGGGACGTGGCATCGTAGGCTTCCAACCCATAAACGAGATTGAGCGAACCCCCTGTCGCGGGATATTCGGACGGCGTCGCCCTGAAGGGACACCGCCCCACAAGAGGCGTTCATACCCGGTTCGATCTTCTGTCAACTGAATGGCTGGTCCGCCGATAGTGCGTCGAAGGGCCTCCTGGCAGGGCGGCAACCGAAACGCGGGGTTCCCCTCCTCGTCCTCACGTTTCCCGGGAAACATCTCGGGTCGCCGGGCGTCGCGCCGCCCGCCAGCCGGAGGTGCATCTCCACCAGGTCCAGAGATGGGCGACACTGGCGCCGTCGCCGATCATCTGGGCCTCGATATTTTGGCGCATGCCGGACGAACTGCTCGAAATAGAGATCGCCCGAGCCGAACGCGCTCGTCGCTTCGGATCGACGGCGGGCGAAGGCGTCGCTCCATCCGCCGGTCTTTGCGTCACGTGGCGGATTGAGCACGATCATCATGTGGACAGGGCGCAGCCGGGCTCAAGGCGCAACGGCCGACGCCTAAGAGAAGCCTTCAACATGATCCTGAAAGATCCGGTCGCCATCGTCACGGGTGCCGGACGCGGCATAGGCGCTGCGACCGCCATGGCGCTCGCGGACGCCGGTGTGACCGTGGCAGCGGTGGGCATCGAGAGCGATCTCGTCACGCACACCTCCAATGCAATTGCCCGCCGGGGCGGCCGCTCGCTGGCGCTCGCGGTGGATATCGGCGACGTCGCCGCGATCCGGTCGATGGTCGACACGGTCATGGCGGCTTTCGGCCGAGTGGACATCCTGGGCAACAATGGCGGGGTTACCCGTCGCGCCGAATCATGGACCTGACTGAAGCCGACTGGGATCGCATCCACCACGTCAATGCAAAGGCGTCATCTTCTGCCTTCAGACCGTAGCAGGGGTCATGATCCCGCGACGGAGCGGCCGCATCATCAACATCGCGTCGATCGTCGGCAAGGCCAATGCCGGCACGTCGAACGCCGCCTACGCCGCGAGCAAGGGAGCCGTAATCAGCCTCACCCGAGCCGCCGCCCAGCAGCCGGCGAAACATGACATCAACGTCAACGCCATCTGCCCCGGCGTCACCAGGACGGAACTGTCGGATGCGACCCTGCTGGCGCGCGCCGAAAAGGCCAGCGTGAACATCGAGGTCATGGAAAAGCGCCGGGACGAGGCGATCCCCGAGGGCGCCGCTGCGAACCGTCGGATATCGCCGCAACGGCAGCTTCTTCTCGCCTCGCCCAGTGCGCGGACCATACCGGGGCAGTCCTACAACATGGATGGCGGCATCATACCATAGTAGCCGGTTCCGCCGATTGGAAGGTTTGGGCGAGCCGGTTCCGTTGGCGGGACGCGGAGTTCAGCGGTCGTTCAGTACCGCAGGTTCGAATCCCCTCTCCCTCCGCCAAAGCGCCCCGGCGCGACTCTCTTCGTCGCCGGTGGCGGGGCCGAAAAGCCCGCAGAAGTGCGCTGTTTCGGGCGAAAGCTGATGACTGGGCAGCACCGCCGAACAGGCGTTTTCCTCTCTATCGAGGTGGCTCTCTCTGGACCTCATGACTTCTGTCAATCAGTATGGAACTCGTAAATTACTGATAACGCGTCATTTTATTGCCGTCTAAACTTCGTATTTTTGGGAGAACAATTGGCAACCGGGGGCGGGCAGGATTCTAACCGGTGCATTGATTTTATTGGGCTTCGGGTTCGAGGCGTGTGCGCTGAAGCGTGACGACCAGGGCGTCAGAGTTGTCGGCGAGGGCTCGGGTGACGACGCGGCTCTCAAGCTGCCGCCGGGGGTCAGGCTGGTCCTGGAAGGGGCGGAAACCGTGGAGCTCCTCATCAAGGATGTGCCGGCTCGCTTTGAACAGGCAAATTCGATGCACGAAGAACGTTCTGAACTCTTCTACGTGGACCCGCGGCGTTCCGCCTCAATGAAAGGTAGCGCCGGCGCGCGCACACCCATCTGGAGCACGCCCTTCAGCATCTGGTGATTGAACGATTCGGCTTGCTAGTCCTAGTCCCGCACTCCAGGAAGTCGATCAGTTCGCGCACGAACGACACTCGCTATAAAGGATCTATGTCGGGGTAGGCATAGCAATGGAAGAGGTCGACGGTCGCGGTGAGATCGCTCCGGAGGAGCCGATGAAGATCGTTGTTTAGCTGGGGCGCAATCAAGCCGAGCTGCAGAGCGTCCTGGGCGGCGATCGAGTCGATGATGTCCACCGTCGCCCAGAATAGCGGATCGAGCACGAATTAATGGAGGTTGAGGTCCTGCGACGCGACCCAATCCAAAAATGCTGCTAGTTTTCGCGAGCCTAGGACGGTGGGTAAGTCTGCGGGTGCGACGGACTGGAACTTTAACTCCTTGACGGTTGGCTAAAGCGGCAATGCAACACGCAGGCCCGCTAAATCTACGCTACGCTCGCCCTCTGTGTGAACGACACCTCCCAGGACGAAGGTCTTGGGTTCTGATACATTGAGACCGTCCGTACTCACCGACGGCCGTCGGATATTATTCGTGTCGTCATAGTAGAATGTGTACGTCGCACCCGTACCGGTAAGTCTGTAAAGCTAGATCGACGGGTCACACATCGCGCTGACGTCGATCTCGGCCACAGCGCCGGGATCAGCCTCATCGTTTGCCATGGCAGCGCTTGTATTTTCGGCCCGAACCGCAGCGGCAAGGGTCATCGGCGCGCTGCTGTCGGCCCACCTGGTTCGGGTTCAACAAGATCGCAGCACCGCCAGGAGGACGACGGGGCACTGGCGGAGGCACGACGCCAGCGCGAATTCCCTCGATCAGCATGATCTGGTTCGCCAGCTCGTGTTCTCGCGCTGATTCACCGCCATAGTTCAGCAGCTGCTCGATTTCCCGGTCGGCAGCGGCGAAGTCGCCACAATAGGCGAGAATCACCGCGTATTGGCCACGCGCCGGGAGTAAGAGATCCGTGAGCTGATAACGGCGGATCAGGGGCAGCGCATGCTGCTCCATCGCTTCGCGGGCGCCCTCCGGACTGCCCACGAAGGCGAGCATGTCGTCCGCGGTGTCGCAGGCGGCGGCGGCTGCGGATCGGCCAGCGCCCGCTAGGGCGTAAAGCTTCGATGCCTGAACGCGCCGCAGCATGGGCGGTTGATCGAGATTGGTCATCGTCGTGGCCCAGAGATTGAGCGCATCGGCGGTCCGCTTGATCTCTTCGCGGTCCGGCACGTCTGCGAAGAGACGCACAAGCGCCTCGCCGTTGGCTCCAAGCATCTGCTGCTCGCGGACGCCTATCGCAGTAAAACTCTCGTCGATCAGCGGCTCCAAGGCCGTGCGTACCGCCGAGTAGGCGCCGATCCGGAACAGCGCGACAGCGCGGTTGTACCGCAGGATCCGCCGCATTATTGGATCGGTCGCGAGCTTCCTGCCAGCGGCCGCGAACCGCTCGATCGCGGTACGATTCTGGTTGGTGCCGGCGATGATCAGCTGCTTGAAGATCAGGTTGAGAGCTTCGCGGGCTTCGAGTTGATGCTCCGCGACGAGCGTCGCCATTTGCGCGATGCGGTCTGGGTTGGGCGTACCGCCGTCACGACTTTCCCAATATGCGAGCGCGTCCAAGGCCCAGAACCGGTCGCGTGGGCTGAAATCAGGATTGTCGGCTGCGGTGACGAGGGTGTCCCACATCATCGCCATGTTGCCCTGCTCGTAGAACATCTCGCTGGTGGCGAGGTCGACCAACACATCGGTACGCCCGACGCGAGGCAGCAAGCGCACAAGAAAGGTCAAGCGAGGGATGTCGCGATGCGCATGCAACGAGGCGATCAGCCGAAGGTGCAGCGCCTCAAGGGCGTTCGAGACAATTTCGGGCGCCAGCATCGCAGAATGTCCCGCCGCGAGCGGCCGCACAGCATCGTGCAGGCCAAGCCCCCCTCGTGCAAACTCCGTGAGAAGCGATGCTCGCCGGAGCGCTCTAAGCGCGCCGGCAACAATGGCCTGCGTACCGATGGGAGTAAGGAAAGCGTCGATCTCGTCTCGCAGAAGGGGCACGTCGCATTGACCCAGAAGAGCCGCGGCATCTCGGGCGGGCGCGGGCAAGGCCTCAAAGATCGTTTCAAGGATCAGATCCTGGGCGGTATCCTGATCCTGAGCCCGCGCCTCGATCGCGGCGCAGAATGCGGAGACATCGCCGCCGTAGCGACTGGCGGTGAGTTTCGCCGCGTTGATCACGAACAGCGGCAGGCCTCCGGTCAGCCTCCCCACCTGACGTGATCGGTCGTAGTCCATGGCAACGTCGTCGGCACGGAAGAAGGACGCGATTCCGTCCTCATCGAGGCCGCTCAAGGTCTCGCCCTCGATCTGCAAGGTGGCCTCGAGGAGAGCGCGCTCCGGCCAAGGCTGTGCGAGGCCAACGAAGCGCTGGTGCGGCGCGCTCTCGATGATCTGACGAAAATCGTCCGGCCTGAGCCGGTGGACGTTGTCGAGCACGATGACGACGCTCTGACCCGACTGGTCGAGCATGCGATCACTCGCGCGAAGAACGTCGAGGCCGCCACCTGGTGGGAGTTGCATCCCGCCCGTGCCGCCACCGATGAAACGGGCGACAATCTCGCGGGCGAGGTTCGTCGGAACCGCGGCCGAGGGCAGATCGCCAATGTCGAAGTAGAGCGTCGGCTCGGAGACCAGTCGAGCGCCTTCGGCCGCCCAAGCGGTTTTCCCGGCCCCTGAGAACCCGATGATCAGCCGGGCTCGGTTGTCGCTGACCAGAGGTGGCTCGTGCCGCTGGGGACGATACGGTGCGGGCGGGTTCGGGAAATCCTGGAGCTGGATAACGAGTTGCTCAAGCAGCTCCGGCATGCCCGCGGCCGTAAATGTGTGGTCCTGAGCGCCACTGGCGGCGCGTTGAACGAGGCTCGCAAGCTTTAGGACGAGCGTATCTGCCCGTAGCCCTCCGAACGGCACCGCCGCTGCTGCTTCGCGGCAGATGGTCAACATCGACTCGACCGTCGAGCCCGCGCCCGGCAATCCATTCGTTGACGCCCGTAAGGGCGTTACAAGAGCAACATCCGCGGGCCAGTCGGCGCCGTTGACCTCAGCGGCGAGCCCCGCTCCTGGCTCGGCGTTGGAGACGATGGCGAAACTCGCGTCTCCCGCTCGACCACCGCCCTCCGCGTGCGCAGCACGCAGCGCATCAAGCCGTTCCAGCGCCTCAACGATGTCGCCCCGTCGGAGAGCCTCCAGCCGGGTCTTCACTTGGATGTAGGTTGTCTGCGTCGCTGTGCGGAACTCGATGTCTTCGTCCCGCTCGACAACGATCGTAGCGCCTGACGCGCGGCCGAGCAGCAGGATGACCCCGACAGCGTAGAGATGCTGGTAGAGGAAGCCGCGGTGAACGGCTTCGATGCGGACCAGTTGCGCCGGGTCGAGCACAGGCGGCAGTTCGAAAGCCGTGTCCGCCTCTCGGCTCGCGCCTTCCTCGTTCTCTGTCACTCGACTGTCTGTCATGCGTTCTCAACTCGCCTATTCGAGCACTTCCGGGCAGAAGAATAGCATTGACCTAAAGCAGGCGCGCGTGAAGCGGCATCAGTTTGATGCCATCTCGATCCAGAGGTGCTCGATGACGATCGGGTCCAGCGGCGAGACCCTGCTGTTGGTTGACCGCATCCGCGCTGCGCGGCCCACCAAGTCATGGGAGACGAGGCCGAGCTTGTCGGCCGCCGCCCATCCGGTCGTTCCGTCCTTCTCGAGTCCGTCGACCCAGGCGTCGAGCTCGGCGCGCCAATGCGCGACATCGTGCACTTGAATATAGCCGATCATGGCCGCTTGCGTGTGATTAGCGCCATGGTGACCGCGCTTGAACCGGTCGACACCGCCGGCCGTATGGAACTGGCTATACAGGTACTCGCGAGGATCCCGATCCTTCGCAGAAGGGGTTGGTAGTCGCTTGCACTCGATCGGCAGCATCGTTTCGTATTCCGAGTAACGCCGACCCCTGATCGAAATGATGTGCCCCCTTGGCGCGACTGCAAGGTCGACCGTCCGACCGCCGGCGACCGCATCAGGCTCTTCCTGCTTGAACTGCAGGAAGTCCCAGGCTGAATGGCGGCTGGCGCTATTCAGCCGTGCGCAGAGCTGGGCGGTAAGCTTGGTCTCCGACGTCTCCACCGGTCGCTTCGGGTCATCACGCCACCCCGGCAGCGTCGAGGCGATGAAGCTGATGATGCGGCTCATCAACTCGCCGGGTAGATGCAGCGTCGCCTCTAGCGTTCCGGCGGTCGCGACCTCGCCGACTTCATCGGCAAGCACGTCAGAACCCCTGCGATCGCAAATCAGCCAGCACGTCGTCTGCATCGCGCAGCGCCACGGAGCGGGTCCAGAACCGATGTCGATCTGGTTTCAGGAGGAAAAGGAAGTTCCGGTCGTAGAGCCGTGCGATACGAGTGACATTTAGGTTGGCGCCCCGCCGTTCCTTCAGGAGCGCATCAAGTCGAGTGCGTAACGCGTCAGCGCCGGCCCAGTCGACCTGCCCGTCACCGAACGCATAGGCCTTGCAGATCGCGCCTGACCAGCTCTGTTCCTGGAGTGCGACGAGCGGCTTGCGATCATAGACCGTGTTGATCTGAGCGGTAAAAATCTCATCGAACATGTCGAGCACTGGCGCCGATGCCTGCTGCATCAGCTTCGCGCGGGTGCCGAGACGGATGAAATCGCGCTGATACTCAACGACGTCCTCGGCAAGGATGCGCTCGTTAGCGCTCATGTCGAGGTCGCCATCCTCCGGGAATGGCAGAGCGAAGACATCCGCGTTGAACACCGATGTCGCGCGTTGTGTGAAGAGCCTCGAGCTGATGCCGGCAACGTAGGCCCGCAAGGTGACGGATTCCCGCCGCAGCCAAGCGGCAAGCTGCTCCAGCCGGGCGAGATCGCCAGGCGCTGAGAAGCCGACAATCTCGTTTTTGTACACGAGGTAGTCACCGCGCCAGATGTCGCTGTAGAGGTCCTGATGCTCTTTGATCAGGAGGAGCGGGCCCGTGAAGCGCCGGGCAGCCTTCGGGTCTTTAATTGGGAGATCTGGCACGACGCCGATCTCCAGCTCTTCAATTCCGTGGGGACCCAGCGCGTGGGTTGGAAGCAGCGGCTTGCCGATCAGATGCTCGACGTTTTTAGATGCGTTTTTCTGCCCGCCGAAGTAGCCCTCGCCGGCATCCCAGCCGGCCCTCTCTGCATATTCCCCGAGCGTCGGAAAGCCGCGCAAGCGGGCTAGGAAATCGCGCATCCGCCCACCGCCCAGAAGGTTGGCGCGCCATACGTCGCGCTCCTCGCGCGCGTCCGCGTTCTTTAGCCAGTGCAGATCATAGTAGTCGATGTCGAAACCCTGCTCGGCGGTAGCTCGGCCATTGCGGCGAAAGACGGCATGGAGCAGGCGGCCGTCGGGCTTCGGCGGGCTCGCCTCCGCGATGACGACGACGATCTTAGGATCGGCTTCGCCCCTCTTGAACAGGCCCCGAACTGACACGAAGTCCAGGATCTCGCGAACAGTCCAGCGCGCGAAGAAGCTCTGTCGAACCGCGGCTGCATTCTGGTTGTAGAGGAAGCCCGCAGGCTCGATCATCGCTAGGACACATCCCTCGCGGAGGAGCGCAGCCGCTTCGTGCAGGAAGAGATAGGCGAGTTGATTGTCCGCGAGCGTGCCGTGTTGCTTGCGGTAGCGCGTATAGGCGCGCCGAGCGCCATCGGTGGTCAGCTTTGACTCGAATGGCGGGTTACCGATGATCGCCGCGACGGGCGCCTGCAGGCGGCCCTGCTCCTTGGCCTCGAAGAAGCAGCTCCAATGAAGTGTTGTCCCGGCGAGCGGCGGGAACAGCTGCACGCTTGCCCGGATCTCCTGTGGCTCGAGGGCATCGCAAAGACTGAGGCAGAGGCTGAACGCGGCAAGTTCCACCGCGCCTTCCTCAACGTCCACACCCCAGATCTTGCCGAGCAGCGGACGTAGATCGTCCACGTTGGGTCGAGCCCAACCGTGGTGCGAGCGCCAATGAAGGACGATCCGCTTATAGGCTTCGACGAGGAACACGCCCGAACCGCAAGCTGGGTCGAGAATCACTCCGTCACTCGCCATTATCTCGTCAAGACGGCTCCAACTGAGGACCTCGTCGAACATCAGCCGCACCAGCGCGGGCGGCGTGTAGATCGAGCTCCCGGCGTCCTTCACGAACAGCTGGTAGATGTTGCTGATCAGCTCGACGGGGAGATCGCGGAAGGAATAGAGCCGCCAAAGGTTGAGCTGACCCGTCGAGTCCTCATAGCCTTCGACCAGACGCGCATAGCGCGAGAGTTCGGTTGTCTCGATGAGGACGGTTCGGTCTGAGGCGGAAAGGCGGAAGACATGGCCGTTGAACCGCTCCTCCAATCTATCGAGGAGCGCGACGAGCGCTGGTCCGTTTGCCAGCACCTGAAAGAAATGCTCGGCACCGGGAAGCGCGGCAGAAAAGTCGCTCGGGAGCAGAACGGAGCGCTCCTCGAGATAGGCGATCAGCAGCGACAGGATGAGCAGGCGGCGCCGGAGCGATGCAGGGAGCAACCTGCTCGCAGCCAGTTGCTCCGCGAGATGACTGACCTCTTCGACGAGCTTGCGGTGCGCCGACTTGGTAGTCGAAAGCAGGACCCGGCAGGCCTCGGGATGGTCCCATATCGTCCCGTTGCGGATGCGCGCCGCGTCCCACCAGACATCCCGCGAGGCGATTTCCGCGCCCAACCGCAGGGTGCGTATGGGGTTGCACACCGGCACTCCGTCCGCGCCCATGAAGTCGGGTTCGTGGGCGCAACGGAAGAGCTGGATGACTCCGGGCGCAGTGCGGTAGACGATCGGAACGCCGCCCCAGCTCCACAAGCGCTTATGAAGCTCGGCGAACGCCAAATCGTCGGCGAAGTCGTTGGCGCCGAAGATGAAGGCTTGTGCGACAGGTGCTCGGCCATGTCTTCCTGCCTCGAAGAAGACGGCACGCGCGCCGTAGGCCTTAGCTTTCTCCATGACTGCGACCTGCTCGGGGGGCTGGCCGTCAGGGGTGAAGCTCGCCGTAGCAACCAGGCCATCGAGCGCGGGAAGCTGATGGCCTTTACCGATGGCGAACAGCCAATCCGGGCCGTCTTGTATGGAGTCGGCGACGCCGAAGGTCACCGGCCGCCCTGCATGCTGGCAGCAGCGCCGCTTCGCACTCTGTTGAGGGTGATCATTTGCGGGGCCGGGTCTTGGAGAGGTCGAAGCCTTCCTTGAGGAGGTCGGTCATGCTGATCCCCTGTGCGACCGCGAAGCCCTTAAAGGCCTTCTTGAACTCGGGGCTGACCTTGAAATTGAGAGAGACGCCCTTGTCCGCTTCCGCCTGGTCGCCTTGGCGTACTTCCGCTTTCCGGCTGACCACTGGCGCGCCTCCCGTCGTCGGCGCTCCGCGCCCTTCCTTCAGAAAATACCGATTTCTGGATTTCTTACAATCCCGAAAGCCGGAATTAACGAAATACAGATTTCTGGGAATGCTGAGGCTGGGCGCGCCTCCGCTAGCGACTTTCGATATCCGGTGACGCCGAGCGCGACCCTGTACGCCCAAGCGCTACAGCCAATGCCCCGGAGTTCGCTGCAATATGGTTGCAACACGTGCCAAAGAGCGCCCCAACTGGACCTAAACTGCTGCTTCACCTGAGAAAAACGCGCGCTTCACAGCTTCGGAGGGTGGCGCTCGATCCAGCTGAACTATGGGTTGTCACCATACCCGCCGACTTCATCCTGCCTTTGCAGGGAGGCGGGTTACAGTCCCACTCGAACCGGATTTGAAGTGATTTGTTCCGCGACTTGACGTGTATTCTTTGTCGCATCTGCTTAGCTGGGGCACGAATGCTGCCCGCCCCACTCCACCGGGAACGGCCAGAGCTGCCTGTCGAGCGTGATCTCCTGCCCCTGCCGCCCGTCGAGGATCGCCTCGACGATATCCGGCGCCAGCAGCGTCAGCCGCAGCACCCGGCTGGCGTAGGACGGATTGATCCGCTCCGCCGCGGCAATCTGGCCGATCGTGGCGTGAACGCCCGTCTCCAGCATGCGCCGCCAGCGGTGCGCCCGCGCCAGTGCCTGTCGGGTTGACTGCGTCTGGCTCTTGCGGCGACCTAGATCGGTCCGGAGCCAAAGGGTTGTACACGTGCGAAGGCATCATGAGAGCACTTCCGATCCCGACTTGGTCGCCGAGAGGCGGACGACCTCCATGCCGACGGGGCAGATGGTCTGGCGGATCTGGGGACACGGCGACCCGCTCGTCCTGATCCATGGCGACTTCGGGTCGTGGACGCATTGGATCCGGAACATCGGACCGCTGTCGGAGCGTTTTCGGGTGTTTGCACCCGACATGCCCGGCTATGGCGATTCCGATCTCCCACCGGAACCGTGGTCGCCCGACAGCCTTGCGGCGCTGCTGGCCGGCGGACTGACGTCGCTGCTATCGGCGGGCCAGACGTATCACGTGGCCGGCTTCTCTTTCGGCGGCATCATCGCTGCGCATCTGGCCGCCCAGGAGAGGGGCAGGATCCCGAAGCTGGTCCTGCTCGGCCCCGGCGGTTTCGGGTGCCCTCCGGGAGCACTGCCGGATCTTCGGCGCCCCGCTAAAGACATGACCCCGCAAGAGCTGGCGGAAGTGCATCGGCATAACCTCGCAGCGCTGATGATCGCCGATCCGACCAAGGCAGATGATCTGGCGGTCGAACTTCAAATGAGCAACGCGCGGAAAGCCCGCATCAGGGCTGGCGCCATTCCGTCCACGGATATACTCGTGCGGGCACTTCCTCGCGTACGGAGCCGCCTCTACGGCATCTGGGGCGGGCGCGATGCGATGACCGGTGATGTCCGCGAACGCGAGCGGCGTCTCCGGCAGTTCCAACAGGACATCGACTTCCGCGTCATTCCCGATGCAGGTCACTGGAGCCCGTATGAGGCGGCCGACACCGTCAACGCTGCACTCGTCGAGATGCTCAGCCAGACCTAGCGGTTAGAACCTAACAAACGATTCCCAGGCGGATCAGCCTGTGCGAGTCTCGGCGGATGCGCGAAGGTATCACCGTCGAGGTAAGCGCCGCAGACCGTGCCCGATTGGAAGCGGTCGTCGCGGACCGGAACAGCCCGCAGAAGCATGTCTGGCGGGCAGGCATCATCCTGGCGACGGCCGACGGCGCGGGGACCAACGAGATCATGCGTCGCACGGGCAAGTCCAAGCCCTGTGTCTGGCGCTGGCAGGCACGATTCATGGCCGAAGGCGTGGAGGGCCTGCTGCGGGACAGGACGCGACCGTCGCGCATCCCGCCACTCGGGCCGGATGTGGCGGAGCGTGTGGTGGCGCTCACCCTGGCCGATCCGCCGGCCGAGGCGACCCACTGGACCGGCGCGATGATGGCGCAGGCCGCCGGCATCAGCGTTTCCTCGGTGCAGCGCATCTGGCGCTCGCACGGCCTGCGGCCGCACCGGGTCGAACGATTCAAGCTCTCCAACGACCCGCAGTTCGTGGAGAAGCTGCGCGACGTGGTGGGGCTTTACGTAGACCCGCCGGCCCACGCCATCGTCCTCTCGGTCGACGAGAAGAGCCAGATCCAGGCCCTCGACCGCACCCAGCCCGGCCTGCCCATGAAGAAGGGCCGCGCCGGCACCATGACCCATGTGTGGACGGCCCCTTGAACACAAGGGGTCTGCCGCAGAGAATTGGCGGACGGTGCGAGTGCGGTCATGTGTCCGGCCTCGATAGTGCGGCCAGCACTTGACCGCAGGCCCAGATGGGGTCCGCGAACAAGCCCACAACACGACTGCGGCATCGAGCGTGCCTGTGAGTCATTCGGGGTGTCTTGTTCGTCGGTTCGACCGATCGCCATCTTCTGCTGTCGCCCTTTTGCCCTCGGCGCCGACGAACGGTTCAGCCAGCAGCCACCGGCGCAAGCCGGTAGGCTTCCCCGCTCGTCATCATGGCCCACACGATGCGGGCCATCTTGTTAGCCAAAGCCACCGCCGCGACCATGCGCGGCCGGCGCCCCAGCAATCCCAAAAGCCATGGCGTCGCATGCTTGCTGCCTGGCTTGGCAACCCTGATCACCGATGTCGCACCCAGCACCAGCAACTGCCGTAGCCGTTCATTGCCTTGTCGGCTAATCCCGCCCAGCCGCTGCTTGCCGCCGGTCGACTTGTCCTTCGGCGTTAATCCAATCCAAGCGGCGAAGTGCCGACCCGACTTGAATTGCGTCGCATCCACTGTCAGCGCGAGGGTGAGCGCGCCAATCGGCCCGACCCCCGGAACCTCCACAAGCAGTTGGCTGATCGGATTGGCCTTGTGCTGCACCGCGAGCTTGCGGTCGATGTCGCCCAGCGCCTCGTCCAGACGCACAATCTCCCGCCCAAGCACGGCAAACATCTCCCGAGCCGCCGCTGGCAGCGTGACATCGGCCTCGATGCGTTCGACCAGCTTGCCGGCGTTGGCCGCTCCCTTGGCGGAGATCACGCCGAACTCGCATGCATGGCCGCGCAAGGCATTGATCAGCTGCGTGCGCTGCTTGACCAGTTGCTCGCGCACGGACAGCGTCATCGCCTCGGCCTGTGCTTCGGCCGATTTGACTGGAACCGAGCGCATCGACGGCCGCGCCGCCGCCTCGCTGATCGCCTCCGCGTCGTTGCGGTCGTTCTTGCCTCGCTTGACGAACGGCTTGACATACTGTGGCGGGATCAGCCGCACCCGGTGGCCCATCGCCGTCAGCATCCGCCCCCAGTGGTGCGAGCCGCCGCAGGCTTCAAGGACCACCTCCGTCGGCCGCAGCTTGCTGAAGAATGGCTCAACCTGAGTGCGCTTGACCTCGCGGCGCAGAACCGGATGGTCTCGTTCATCGACGCCGTGCAGAGTGAAGACATGCTTGGACGTGTCGATGGCGACGCGCTTAATCTCCATGGCGGACGGCCCTCTTGTTTGTGCTGTGAAGACCAAACATTTTGGCACTCGATGCCGTGGGGCCGTCCACCCCAACACGACTACAAGCGGCATGGGACGACGACGCTCTTCGCCGCGCTGAACGTCCTCGATGGAACGGTCATCGGCCGCAACATGCAGCGCCATCGCCACCAGGAGTTCATTCGCTTCCTCAACGCCGTCGAGGCCTCCGTCCCGGCGGACAGGAGCGTTCACGCCATCCTCGACAACTACGCCGCGCACAAGCATCCGAAGGTCCGCGCTTGGCTCGACCGCCATCCGCGCTGGTCCTTCCACTTCGTGCCGACCTCCTGCTCGTGGCTCAATGCCGTCGAGGGCTTCTTCGCAAAACTCTCCAGGCGAAGGCTCCAATGTGGCGTCTTCCACTCCGTCGTCGACCTTCAGGCCGCCATCAACCGCTTCGTGCGCGAGCACAACACCGAACCCAAGCCCTTCACCTGGACCGCAGATCCCGACGCCATCATCGCCGCCGTCAGGCGCGGGCATCAAACGTTGGATTCAGACCACTAGACGCTGACATCCATAATGCTCAGCAGCCTGCCGGCGGACTTCCGCGAGTGCCGCCCGACAAGGATTCGCGTCCACGAGATGCCACGCTACTGGTTGATTTCCGGCTCCACGAGCTTCGCCAGCTTCCGCAGGCTCTCCTGCCAACCGAGGTAGCAGGCCGCGGATGGGATCAGATCCGGGATGCCCTCCTGGACGACAGTCATCTCCGTGCCGACCGATACGGGCTTCAACGTCACGGTCACCTTCATTTCGCCGGGCAGGTTGGCGTCGTCGAACCTGTCCGTGTAGATGAGCCGCTCGCCCGGCACGAGTTCCAGGTACTCGCCGCCGAAGGAATGGCTGTCGCCGGTCGTGAAGTTCCGGAACGACATCCTGTGCCGCCCGCGCACCCTGGCCTCCAGTTCATGGACCGTGCAGGTGAAGCCGAACGGCGGAAGCCAGCTGGCAACAGCATCCGGTTCGAGAAATGCCCGATAGACCTTCCCCGGCTTGGCGGCGATAACGCGGTGCAGGCGGACGGTGTTCGGCATGATGTAGCCTTTCGTCTGGGGGTCAGTGCGACCGCTCTGTTGCCTCCGGGTTGAGCAGCGGCTTCGGTCGCCGCCCTTTCTGGCTGACGCCCTCGCACTTCCGGGAAGACGCGGCCGAACCCGCACCCTATTTCAGGTGCTGGGCCACATGCTTGTTCATCTCGAACATCGTGACCTTGTCCTTCCCGAACACCGCCCGCAGCTTGTCGTCGCTGATGATCTCCCGACGGTTCTCCGGGTTCTGGAGGTCATGCTTCTTGATGTAGTCCCAGAGCTTCTTGACCACCTGCGGCCGCGGCAGGGAGTCGGAACCGACGACGGCCGCCAGTTCCTTGGACGGCTGAAGCGGCTTCATCAGTGCCGGGTTCACCTTCTTCTCGGTCGAACCCGCCTCACCTGCCTTCGCGGCAGTCTGCTTCTTCGCCATGGTTCCTCCGGTATCCTGCGTTTCGTGGCGCCGTCACACTATGCCCGCTAGCCAGAAGGGCAAGCGCGACTGCCCAGTTCGCGGCGCTGCCCCTCCCACCCCACCGGGAACGGCCTGAGCAGCCTGTCCAGCGTCACCTCCGGCCCCTGCCGCCCATCAAGGACGCCTCGACGATATCCGGCGCCAGCAGCGTCAGCCGCAGCACCCGGCTGGCGTAGGACGGATTGATCCGCTCCGCCGCGGCAATCTGGCCGATCGTGGCGTGAACGCCCGTCTCCAGCATGCGCCGCCAGCGGTGCGCCGTTGACCTTGGGCCATGAACAAGCGCAGCATTCTCCAGTGTAGCGGCAGTCAGGCAACGGTGTCGCCATGTCCCACGCAGTAGCCAGTGCGTTAGCTCCGGCCCGGCCCGAGCCTGTGGCGAGCAGCCGAACGACCAGTAAGACCCGCCATCCCGTAACCGCGTCTGAAGCAGGGTACCGAGCCAACGGCGAGGGGAGTCTCGCTCGGCCAGCGCTGCGTTCTGCCGGCAATCAGGCAGCGCTCGCCTCGCTCACTGAGCCTGCTGGAACGGCCCGAAGATCACTCCCTCTCGGCCCGAGATCATCCAGTCCTTGCGCATGCGGCGGACGGTGTTCCTCGTGTAGTCCGGGGTTGACGCATTCGCATCGGCACGCCGTGCAGGAGGTCTTCGCACATTCGGCGCGGCCATTGCCGTATTTGGACCGGATTCAAAGGGCGTTCGGCGCGCATCACGATCTCGGCGATGTGCGCGCTCACCTCGGCCCCTCTGCCGACTTCGCCGCAGAGACGCTGGAAGCGCAGGCATTCACGTTCGGTCGCCATATTGTCTTCCGTGGGTTTCCGAGCCTGCATCTGGCCGCGCACGAGGCGGCGCACGTCGTGCAGCAACGTGCGGGCGTCGACATTATCGGGAGCGAGGCCGCACAGGAGCGGCATGCCGACGCCGTAGCGACCAGGGTGGTTCATGGTCTATCTGCCGTGGATCTGCTGCATAGTCCGAGGGCGGGCGTCGGCCCCGGGCACGGTGTGCTGCAATTCAAGAGGACGCCCAGCCCGGATAAGCCGAAGGACTTCGATCTTGACGAACTGGCCAAGTGGCCGGATCAGGCGCTACGGGCTTGGCCGATGCTCAACGGCACAGAGCGGATGCTGATCGTGCTGGCGATCGCGGCGCGGTACGGCACCGAGTTCGCCGGCACCTTCAAGGCGACGACGGAGCAGAAGAAGCGCGCCGAGTCCGTGAACTACTACTATGGACCGGGAATAGACTGGGTGACGCCACGGAAGCTGACCGGTCGCGGCTACCGTCTGGCACAACGTGACTCGGTGCATGAATGGTGGGTGCACCCGAAGGGCGATGTGGTCACGCGCCGTTGGGACACGGACGCTGCCGGATCTGAGGAAGAGGATCAGCAGCCGGTCCAGGAGCGGGTTCCCGAGACGCCAGCTCCGACACCACAAGTTCAGCCTCCGGAGCCAATGCCGCCGTCCGCTGAGGTGTGTGTCGAAATCCAGACACTGACCGATGCCATTTGCGACAATGCAGGCCGGATCTGCCAGATCGCTGACGAACTCGGTGACGATGAAGCAGCGCAGGCGACCTGTGAACGGGCTCGGCGAAGCTGCGAGGAAGCCGCCAAACGCTCCGCCGCCTGCGGCCCACCCACCGTCTCGTGAATAGCATGATGCTCCGACGCAGGAGGACGACATCAAACGCCGCGGCAGACGCATGACCTTCAAGCATCTGCGCGGGCCGCCTCACCTATAGCCCCACGCTACTGGTTGATTTCGGGCTCCACGAGCTTCGTCAGCTTCCGAAGGCTTTCCTGCCAGCCGAGGTAGCAGGCCTCGGACGGTATTAGATCCGGGATGCCTTCCTGGACGACGGTCATCTCCGTGCCGACCGATACGGCCTTCAACGTCACCGTCACCCTCATTTCGCCGGGCAGGTTGGCGTCGTCGAACCTGTCGGTGTAGATGAGCCGCTGGCCCGGCACGAGTTCCAGGTACTCGCCGCCGAAGGAATGGCTGTCGCCGGTGGTGAAGTTCCGGAACGACATTCTGTGCCTCCCGCCCACCTTGGCCTCCAGTTCATGGACGGTGCAGGTGAAGCCGAACGGCGGAAGCCAGCTGGCCACAGCATCCGGTTCGAGGAACGCTCGATAGACCTTCTCCGGCTTGGCGGCGATAACGCGGTGCAGGCGGACGGTGTTCGGCATGATGCACTCTTTCGTTTGGGTCGGTGCGACCGCTCGGTGGCCTCCGGGTTGAGCAGCGGCTTTGGTCGTCTCCCTTTCTGGCTGACGCCCTCGCACTTCCGGGAAGACGCGGCCGAACCCGCACCCTATTTCAGGTGCTGGGCCACATGCTTGTTCATCTCGAACATCGTGACCTTGTCCTTTCCGAACACGGCCCGCAGCTTTTCGTCGTTCATGATCTCGCGGCGGTTCTCCGGATTCTGCAGATCGTTCTTCTTGATGTACTCCCAGAGCTTCTTGACCACCTGCGGGCGCGGCAGGGGGTCGGAACCCACGACCGCAGCAAGTTCCTTCGACGGCTGAAGCGGCTTCATCAGCGCCGGGTTCACCTTCTTCTCGGTCAAACCCGCCTCGCCAGTCTTCGCGCCTGCCGGCTTCTTCGCCATGTTTCCTCCAGAAACCTAAGCTGCTCGTCTGCAACGTATTTATGCGCCGGGTCGAGGCGGACAAGGACGGGGGCAATCGGGGGAGACCATCACGAAGCGGCTCGGCCGCCTCGCCGATCAGATCACGGATCGGAGGCGAGAATGCGATCGGGTTCGCCGACCTGAGCAAGACGCACCGACCTCTCGAACGTCGGCCCTCCCTGCCTCGATGTCCGATTCCCGCCGAGATCCGACCGTGCCGGGTGCCGGCCGTCTGCGCAGCCGGCCGCATACTCAATCCCAAGTCGGCGCGTAGCCAGGTGATCGGCACCATGACCACGGGGCGCCGGGGCGACGCTGGTGGAAACTCGCGGTCGGCGAGTGGATGGGCTTCTTCGTCAAGCACGTCCTCGCCGGCTACGAGGTGACGGTAGAGCGCCAGCGTGCCAACGCGCCCCTCAACTATTCTGCTTCAGGTGCCGCCTTCATGGTCAGCCAGCGTGACACCTTCCGCTCGAAGAGGTCGCCGAGGGTTGCTCGAACGGCGGTCCGCCAGATGAAGCGGTCGCTACCGTCGGCTTCGACCGGGTGACGGTCAAGGTGCAGCGATGACCAGATGACGAGGCCAGGATACACGCGAGCCAGATGGATTTCGAGGCGGGGCGTCCGTTCGTGACTGAGACGGTTGCTCGCCTATCGGCTCGCACCGTCTATCGTCCGAGGGAATGCAGTGCGCTCAAACGATCCGGTCTCGACGTTTCGGGCTGCTCGTTCAAATAGATCGCGAACCTTCGGGTTCCTTATCCAGATAGGACGCACTGGGAGCCACGCTGGGAGCCGAACTGATCCGAGGTGACCCCCAGCCTACCCGACGCGCCTGGCGGCGCTGCTGAGCCGACTCCAGGCCGATATGAGAAGCCCTCGAACGCTGCGAAGCTGGAAGCGTCTTCAGGTTCCAGGATCGCCACTTGGTCTTCGACCGAGGGGCGCGGCTGCGCCCATTTCGGAACGAGATCCCCGCGCAAGCGGACCATCGCGGAAGCTCGGGAGCAGCCGCGCAGCGG
>NZ_JBEPTK010000023.1 GCF_040549485.1 Constrictibacter sp. MBR-5 | reverse complement strand
ATCGGCCGCATCGTCGACCTCTACTCGCCCGCCGAATGCGCGAATTACTTCGCCAAAGCAGGCTATGACGCAGATTGATCGGAAAACGCTCTAGCGAAGGAAACGCTCGACGACACCGCATTGAAGACGTTGGCACGTGAACTGGCCAAGCCGGACACGGAGGCCTTACCTGTCGACGAAGCAGGGGCCGTCGACGCGGCATAGGGGCCGCTCCGACGGCGAGCACCGCGAGCAGGTTGGCCATTTCGTCGGGGACGCGCCGCGCCCGCTCCACGGTCCGGCTCCTATGTGCGACCGGAAATGTATTCCTTCAGCGCGGCGGCTTCAGCATCGATCTCGGCGAGTCGATGCTTCACTACGTCGAGCGTGTTGATGATACCGCACAGTGCGCCACCGTCAGTGATTGGAATGTGGCGGACCTGATGCTCGTCCATGAGCTCATAGACACGACTGAGAGGCTCACCGATGTCGCAGGTCGCGACCTCGCGCGTCATCAGGTCCCAAACTGGACGGTCCACGACGTCGCGGCCGAACTGCTTCAGGCCATGCGCGATAGCGCGGGCGGATACGATGCCCTCAATCTGCTTGCCGTCACCACTGATCACGACCGCGGCAACATCGTCGCGCTCGAGCTGGTCGACGATGTCCTGGACCCTGGCCGTGGGCGGCGCCACCGAGACGAACCTTCCCTTTTTTTCTAGTAACCTCCGGACGGTCATGGCCTGTACTCCGATAGATCTCTTTCCTCCTCGAACGCTGGAATGATCCCAGCCTCAATACGTCACGGTCACGGCCACGTCATCGCTGCGGCCGAGTACGTTGACCGAAACATCGTCTTCATAGCGGCGGAGCAGGATGTCCGCGCGCGTCTCGCCGAGGCGCAGCGATCGGATGACCAGCTCGTCCAGAAAGCGGGGCAGCCAGGGCCGTCGGAACCTGATTTCCCGTCCCGCGTGATCGAATTGGATGCCAAGGCACGCTTTTAGCAAGGCGAAGGGTGTTGCGCTCGCCCAAGCCTGGGGCGCGCAGGCAACGGGATAGATGGTCGGCCCAATGCCAGGCTGGCGCCGAAAGCCGCAGAACAGCTCGGGCAGGCGGCGCGACTCCATGTATCCCCCCGCATCAAACAGTCCTTGGAAAATTTGGTGGGCGTGCGTGTTTGCGCCGTAGCGGCAGAGCCCGAGTGCGATGAGAGCGTTATCATGGGGCCAGACAGACCCGTTATGGTATGAGATCGGGCTGTAGCGGGACTCGCCGGTCGCGACCGTACGAATCCCCCAGCCTGAGAGGAAGGCGGCGCTTGTCAGCCTCGCCGCGACCCGAGCCGCTCGATCGGCAGTCGGAAGGCCGCAAAAGAGCAAGTGGCCGGCGTTCGAAGTGAGGACGCGGCACTGACGCTTGTGGCCATCGAGCGCCAAGGCGTAGAACCCCTTGTCCTCCATCCAGAAACGCTGCTCTACCTCGTCGCGCAAGTTGTCCGCTTGGCGATCGAGCACGTCCGCTCTGGCCTTGTTGCCGAGCGCTCGCGCGATCCGTGCGGCATGGCGCCTGGCGGCGTAGACGTAGCCCTGCACCTCAACCAGGGCGATCGGCAACGGCGCCGTCCGGCCGTCCTCGTGAAAGACGGCATCATGAGAGTCCTTCCAACCCTGATTCAGCAACCCTGCGGCATCCTTACGGGCATATTCGACAAACCCGTCCCCGTCGATGTCGCCGTGGTTGTCCATCCAGGCGAGTGCCGCCTCGATGTGCGGCCACAGTCGGCGGATGAGGGAGAGATCCTGCGTCCTTTCGTAGTAGAGCCCTGCGAGAAGTACGAACAGCGGCGTCGCGTCCACACTGCCGTAGTACAGGCCGAAGGGTACTTCGCCGAGACGCGCCATCTCGCCTAAGCGCATCTCATGCAGGATTTTGCCTGGCTCGGCATCCGCCCGCGCATCGAAGTCCCTGGCCTGATGAGCCGCGAGAAAGCAAAGAACGCCCCGCGCTATCTCCGGGTCGACCCAGAGCGTCTCGATGGCCGTGATGATGCCATCGCGACCGAATATCGTGCTGTACCAGGGGACGCCCGCGTAAGGGTACGGGCCATGCTCAGTATCGGTCAGGAGCATGTACAGGTCCGCCATCGAGCGGCAGAGAATTTCGTTGAAGATCTCATTCGAAGTCTCTATCGCCGCGGCGCGCGCCGTTGACAGTCGGTGCGCTCGGCGCGCCTCGCGAAAGCTTGGCAGGAATCCAGGATCCAAAGCTGTCGGGCCGTCGCCGTTTGCGCAGGTGCAAGTGATCACAATTGCCGCCTGCTCCCCCGGCGCGAGCGTCAGCTCGTACCGGGCACTGCCGGGCTGGAGTTCCACCGGCGCGGGCTCAAAGTGCAAGGTCGTCGAGTGGCGCCGGCCGTCGAGCGCGGTATAGCGAAATGCAGCGGTGTTCGCATTCTCGACCGCGCATTCAATGCTGCCGCGACGGGACCGCCGATGTCCGCGAACCTCGAACAGGTCGGCGAAGTCGGCTGTGAAACAGAAAGTTACAGTAAATCGATACTCGCGGTCACCGAAGTTCTGAATCCGCAGCCGCTCAAAGCTTCGTCCCTGCCAGATGAAAGTTGTTCGCAGGATGTGGATGACATCCTTGGGGAGCATCAGCTTCTCGTCGTCTAGGATGTCGGGGTTGGTGAGGTGGACGGTCAGCAGCGCGTTGTTATCCTGAACCGTGGAGCTGAGTAGCAGTGGCCGAAGACCGTTAATGAGAAGCTGCAGCCCGGAGAGAAAGCGGGTGTCGTCGTGGAAGAGCCCATCGGGACTTCCACGTCCCGGGACGATGTCGCCGTGGGGGTCGAAAAGCCCGAAGGTATGACCGTGTTTGAGGGTCCGCAGTCGCCTTTCCGGTAGTGAGAATGTGGCGGTAATGCCGTAGCTGCTGACCCCGCTCGCTTGTAGCAACGTGGCCTGCGAGTCTGGCTCACTCATGGGGTGTATCTCCGGATCAAAGCTGCCTATCGAGGCGGGACACCTGGCGGGATTCTGCATTCCGCGCGGGTGTCGCCGCTTCGTGCACTGCGCCGCGCTCAGGCCGCCGCAACAGATTCGAGCGAGAACGACCTCCGCGCCTGTGCAAGACCCGACATCGCTTCTGGTGTCATCGGTCGGGGTCGAGCATCGAGTGCCGGTTTGATCGGGGTGTAACCCAGCGACTGGTAAAGACTTACGTAATCGCGGGCCATGCGTTCGGCGGTGAATCGTTCCTCAAAGCGGCGGCGAATTTCGGCGTGGTCGAGCACCATGACCTTGGGGACTGCGGCGACTGCGCCTTCCAGGCTCTCGACGATGAACCCTGTAACCCCGTCTTCCACTATTTCCGGGACTGAGCCGCTGCGCCAGGCGACGACGGGCGTGCCGCAAGCCATCGCTTCGATCATCACAAGACCGAAGGGTTCGGGCCAGTCGATGGGAAAGAGCAACGCAATCGCTCCGCTCAGAAAGGCGCCCTTCTCCGCCTCGCCGATCTCGCCGACGAATTCGATGAGCGGATCGTCCAGCAGCGGCCGAATATGTTCGTCGAAGTACATTCGGTCCGCCCTGTCCACCTTCGCGGCAATCTTGAGCGGCAAGCCCGTCCGGCGGGCGATCTCGATCGCGCGATCGGGCCGTTTCTCCGGGCTAATGCGGCCAAGGAACGCGAGGTAGCTGCGACACGCGTCCGGCTGAAATTTCAGAAGGTCGCGCGGCAGGCCATGATAAATCGTGCCGACCCAGTTCGCGGCGGGCAAGGGCGTGCGCTGATGATCGGAGATCGAAATGAGCGGCATCTCTGGGAACGCATTATAGACCGGCGGCAGATCCGGCAGGTCCAGCCGTCCATGCAGCGTCGTCACGGTCCGGCTCGCCATCTCGCGGAACAGCGGGAAATGGCAGTAGTCGATGTGGAAATGGAGGATGTCGAAGTCGCACGCCCGCTGCTTGATCTTGTCCAACATCACGACGTGGTATGGCCACGGGTCACGGACTTCTGGATTGAGGCGCAGCGCGGTTTCACTGCCTGGCACTAGCTGCGCCGCCGTGCGGGAGTCGCCGCTGGCGAACAGTGTGACCTCGTGCCCTTGGCGGACAAGCTCCTCGGTGAGGTAGGACACAACGCGTTCGGTGCCGCCGTAGAGTTTCGGCGGCACTCTTTCGTAGAGAGGGGCAATTTGTGCGATCCTCATCGTTGTTTCCTCGTGTCGCTACTCTGTATTGCTCGCTTTCATCAGTGGTCCAGTTTAGATTTCCCTGGAGCGCGTTCAGGCGCATCGCCCGTCGGGAATGAGTGGCCCTGGGAAGGACCGGGGCGCATCATCGTCCCCTCTTGGTGCTTGGTCGAATCTCCGCCTCCTGATTCTTGCCACGTAGGCTGTCGGCCTTAGCGCGTTTGACGGGGGCGTCCGGGGGGGCTCATGAGTACCCACACCCAAGCCGGCGGTGCCCGCAAGAACGGTGCCGGCGCTATCAGCAGCGCGGCGTACGCCGCAGCAATCGCATAGTCCCAGGTCGACCAGCGCTCGATATGGCTTGCAGTCTGGTTGCCGTCCGTCGCGCGGCCTTCTGCTATACTATTCTCACGCTGCATGGCCCCATTGCTTCTCGTTTACCTGATCAGTCCTAGGCAGGATCACCTCGCCGTTGCCGCCTTCGGCCCGAGGGCCGAGGTTAGCCTCTTCGTGACGCGTATCGAGCTTAAGCTCCTCGAAACTCTGACGCCGGGGCCTGAGAACCAGCTGTTCGCGTAACCCGTGGGAATAGCTTTCCGGCGGCAATCTCCGTTGGGATACGAGCGTTCGTGGATCACCCGAGGCTTCGACCGTCTGCGGTTCGCCCCGCCCCAGCGGGCGCGAGCGCTCGCCTGCGAGCAGCACCAGTTCGAAGCGGTTCAGGGCCCGTTCGGGCGAGTCGTTTGCGATGATCGGCGCCATGCTCACCTTCCCCCGGTCTGCCTACTACGACGGTCAGAGTGGCCGGCGGAGCTGGAACCGGAAGCTGTCGGGATGGCGCTTGGGAACGTACCCTCCGCTCATGAGGATCGATGACGGTGCAGGGCCAGCCTTGGCGTTTTGCGAAATCAACCGCCCGCTCCTTGGTCGGAAAGGTCAGCTTCACTTGCTGTAGCGTATCCCGCGAGCTCGTCCAGCCCATAAGAGGCTCGGTTTGGGGGGCCCATCTCGGCTGGAATTCGAGCACCCACTTCTTGGTCCGCGCCTGTCCCGCCTGCATGACGCTGCGCGCTGGGCGGTATATCCGCACGGCGGCGCCCTTTGCCGGGCTGACATGGCACGGAGGCGAAGGACGGCGCTTCCACCGCTCATGGCCGAGGTCAATGAGATCCGCCTCGCTGGTTGGTGCGGATCGGGACGGAACTGCCCGGCTGCGAGGATCGGAGCCCCCCTGGATCTTCGCAAGCGCACTCATGGTCGCCTCCCTATTGCAGGATACCTTCGGCATGTCTGATTGGGGTGCCGGCGGTGATGCCGAGCCATCCCGGTGGATCGCTGGCGGGAAACGACTCCATGGCGGCCAAGTCAACGGCATCCGGTTGCTCAATGGTCTCTCGCGAGGCATCCACGGCCGCGGCGTCAGAACCGATGATGTCGATATCGCTACCGCATCCGACTGGTCTTTTCATTGGCCGCGCCCTGCGCGGCAGTGGGCTGTTTTCTGCAGCGAGCTGTGTCATGACTGAGTCCTCCACCTTCTCGAAATTCATCGCTATGAACCTCGATGACGGAAGAGCCGCCGGCCGCGACTGCACAGCATCGGAAGGGCAAAGGGCACGAAGGTGGCAGGCTGGTCCATCGCCGGACTACCGGTTGGGCCCGGCAGCGGCATCGGACGCACGATCAAACACACCCTTCGCTGGAAGCGATGTGCAAGCGCGCGGCGGCTCACCCTCAAGGTCGAGCCTCGCGCCGAACGCGGTAACCCGCCGTTCGGCGAGAATGATTTAGGATGGGAGAATGCCGCTTCAAGACCTGCGGGATCCGTCTTTGGACCTGTGGCTGTAAGAGAAAACGTTAATAAAATTAGCGGGTTGGATCTTTGTGATGCCCTCTGATGTGGCGAGCTCACGGACTGCCCTCACAGCGGCGCCACCAGATGCGCGTCGTCGCCGAGCACCTCGCATCCCCAATAGCCGATGCACTCGCTGACGCTGCCGGCGCTGGAGCCGCTGACGGCGTACTCCACCGAGATCGTGAGTTCCTGGCCGGAGACGGCGGCGGTCACGGCGACGTCGATCGTGAACACGCCGGCGTTCACCGAATCCTGTGTCTTCCAGAGCTGCTGCACCGTCCCGACCAGCTTCGGCACGCCGCCGTGGCTGGAGAAGGCAATCGGCCACTCGCCGTTGACGTAGCAGTAGCCCTGGTTGCCGCCGCGGATCGTCGCGCTGTTGCGGAACTTCACATGGACGAAGCCGCTGTTGTTTCGCTCGCACGCGACCTTGCAGATCCCGGTCGCCACGCCGTTCGCCACCGGCACCTTCCTGCCCGAGGTCCGGCCGAGATAGGCACTCTCCAGGACGTTGCGCGGCTCCTCGATCATGTAGACGCCGAGGATGTAGGTGTCCTGGGCGGGGGTGATCCGGATGCCCGGCGGCACGGTCGTGCGGCTGCCGATCCACTGCGGCGGTACGCCGTCCTCCATCACCTCGATGCAGTCGAGCGCACCGGCGACGGGATAGATGAGCGATGTCGAGCCGCCGTTGCCGACCGTCTGCACCGCCAGACTTCCTGCCGCGCCGCCGACCGTCCGTGCGACGATGCCCCAGCGGATCTGCGTCGGCTTCGTCGGCACGGTCGAGGGCACGGTCGGCAGGCCGAAATTCAGCACCGTCGATGCCGGCACCTTCCAGGCGGCGAAGCGCTGGTTTGTGTTCGCATCCCCGGCGATCACCTTGATCACGATGTTGTCGAACGCCGAGTAGGTGTAGTTCGTGGGATCGAGTGCGACGACCCGCCGGCCCGGCAGCTGAGCGACGATCGCCCACGGGTCGAGCTTGGGCAGCCGCAGGCCGGCCTGGTGCGGCGCCATGCCCATGCTGCCGGCCTGGTCGACGATCCGCACATGCGGATGCGCCGGCTCGACCGGCAGCAGTGAGGTCGAGCAGCCGACGAAGACCATGCCGCGGCTGTAGTTGGGGGAATTGCCGACCTTGTTGCCGAGGCAGAGGCTGCGGACATCGCCGTTCGTGCCGGGATTCTTCAGCACGTTGGCGATGACCATCGAGCCGGACTGGCTCCAGTTCACGAAGGCCGGGCAGTTCAGGTAGGGGTCGACGTGGCCGCCGCCATAGTTGGCGCCATAGGTGCCGCCGTGCATGACGCCATAGCCGTGGATGCGCACGACCGAGGCCGTGGCGTTGCTCCAGTCGAAGGCGAAGCCCAGCGTCCAGACGGTGACGTCGGTACCGTTCACGCCCTGGACCAGGCAGACGTCGCTGTTCCCGGCGCCGTCGCTCAGTTCGATCAGCGAGAGATACGGGTGCAGGATGCCCGTCATGTCCTCGCTGAAGACGACGGTGCCCGACCCGGCCGTGACCTCTGCCGTGATCGCGAGGTCGGCCGTCATGTCCCAGCGGCCGTGCTTCGCCGGCGAGCCGACGTTCGCCTCGACCCGGATGCCGGCGCCGTCGATCATCGCCGAGACCGAGACGATGGCGCCGAAGGTGAAGTGCTCGGTCTGGAAATCCCGCACCCGATGGGCGACCGAGAAGGTGCCGGAGTTCTGGAACAGGATCGGCACGTGGCAGTAGTTGCCGCGGACCTCCCGCACGGTCGGCGTGTCGCAGCCCCAGGTCTCGATCTGCACGTCGCCGCCGTCGAGCATCGTGTCCTCGACGACGCTCTCGAACGCCTTGGCGAGGCGGATCAGCCGCTGCCCCGATCGGGCGATGATGCCGTTGCCGTCGCTCGCCGGCGTGACGCGGGTGCCGACGATCTTGCAGTGCGAGAAGCGGACGCCGTGCACATAGCGCTGGCCGCTGCCGTCGGCGACGGTGTCGTACTGGCTGCGGTCGGTCTGGCCGGCGTTCGACAGGTCCGGCCGGCCGAACTGGAAGCCGTTGGCGAGGCCGAGGCGCACCTCGACATTCTCGACGGTGAACGGGCCGATGCCGTTCGTCAGCGGCGCCTCCGCCGAGTAGGCGTCCACCAGCCAGTCGCCGGCGGCGATGTCCGCAGCGTCGATGACCGTGCCCTGGCCGCCCTTCACTTGGCCGCGCTCGCCGCGCGCGCCGCGCAGATGGAACGACCCAGCCGTGATGACGAGCGCCCGCCCGACCTTCAGCGTCCCCGGCGGCAGGTCGACCGGCAGGCCGTTGCTGGCGTTGATCGCCGCCTCCAGCGCGGCGGCGTTGTCCGTCTCGCCGTCGGCGACGAGGCCCCAGCCGTAGCGGTCGCGGCCGGTGCGCTGCACCGGACCGAGCGGGGCGTTCAGGTCGAGCAGCGAGCCCACCGCGTCGCCGTCGATCGTCACGGTGATGGTGCGCGTCCCGGTCGGCCAGTTCACCGCGCCGTCGTTCGCAGCGCTGTCGAGGATCTCGTCCCGCGTCAGGGTGTCGAAGGCGCCGCCTGCGCCCCGCGTGAGCGTCCCGTATCCGACCTCATGCCGTCCGGTCGCGTCCGTTGCGGTGTAGCGGATCCTCCACGGGCCCGCCGTACCGCCCGCCAGCCCC
This sequence comes from Constrictibacter sp. MBR-5, assembly GCF_040549485.1. NCBI lineage: Bacteria > Pseudomonadati > Pseudomonadota > Alphaproteobacteria > Rhodospirillales > Allostellaceae > Constrictibacter > Constrictibacter sp. MBR-5. The sequence continues at coordinate 41,697 of NZ_JBEPTK010000023.1, read as the reverse complement.
AGCCGCTCCGCCACCTTCGCCATCGCTGTCGACAGGCGCTGCCGCCCCGGCTTGGTCCCGTCGAGGACATAGGTGGCCGTGCCCTTCGTGCTGCTCGTCTGCTGCGCGCGGTTCGCCAGGCTCATCAGGGCAGCTCCCACTCGGCGAAGGCGTAGCTCTTCTCGTAGAGCCGGTGATGCGGCAGCAGCAGCGGGCGCAGTTCGGTCAGGCGCGCATAGAAGCACTCGTCCATCAGCCGGCCCGTGTCGTCCGGGTCGTAGAGGATCAGCAGGTCGCGCCGCGTGCCGACCAGCCGGTCGATGCGGGCGGCGTTCGCCTGCATCTCTTCCCGATCCATGAAGCCGAGGGTGAAGCTGCCCTCGCGCCACTGTCCGCCTTCGGCGACATAGGTTTGCCCGCCCCGCGCGCGTTCGGCGCCGCTGTCGTCGGCATAGCCGTCGGCGGCGCCGTAGCGGCGGTTGCGGCTGGGCTGCCACGGGTCGGCGAGATAGAGGCGTCCGGCCTCGTACCAGCCGTCCGGGTTGTCGCCATCGTCGATGTCGATGCGCCAGTGCGGGTGCGCGATCGTCGCGGTCAGCCAGAGGAAGGCGTGGGTGCGATTCCAGTCTGCGGTGTTCCCGACGCGATGCGCGATCCAGCCGCTGTCGTAGGCGGGGGATCCGGTCAGATCCGCGAGCGTATTCGCCGCTCTGACTCGCCATAGAGCACCGGCGCTCGCGTTCGTGTAGCCCAGCCAGATCATCCGGACGGCCGCGGCCGCACCCAGGTCGATCTGCAGCCAGGCGTTGCTAAGGTCGGTCGCGCGCCAGCGGTCGCCCGGCTGCACGCTCTGCAGGTTCGCCGCTTCCATCGTCGCCGCGGCGCTGCCGGCCGCGATCACCGCGCGGTCCGAGATTGTCGGCAGCGCCAGGATCAGGTTGCCCATGTCACCCCCAGAGATCGAGTCGGACGGTCCGCATGTTCGCGCGCTCGACGACGCGCATCACCCGCAGCGGCCGGCCGCTGCCCAGGCCGTAGCGGGGCGAGGTCAGGCGCACGACGGCCCCCGGCCGGAATCGCAGCAGCCCGCGTGCGACATCGAGGCTCCAGACCCGCCGGATCTGCCCGTCGCGCAGGACGATCGTTCGGGCGAGGTCGGCGGCATCGGCCGGATCGTCGATCTGCGTCGCGCGCTCCACGTCGCGCGGCCGCGCATGCAGGCCTTCCACGACGGAATCGACATAGGGTGCGAAACGGTGCGCCCGGCCGTAGTAAGCTCGCTCCTCGGCCGCCACGCCCTCGGCCAGTTCGTCGGCCGACTGCACCAGCTCCAGTCCGTCGTACCCGATGCGCGCGCGCCAGACCGGGTCCTCGGACTGGACGATCGCCAGGCTGCGGCCGATCTCGTCGGCCGCCTCGATGTCCGTGGTCGCGGATTCCACTTCCGGCGGCCGATGCAGTCCGAGCGTCAGCCGGCCGTCGCGGGTGAAGCCCACCCAGCCCTCGACGCTGTCCATCAGCGTGCGGATCAGTTGGTCGATCGTGCGGCCGTCCTGCGGGCCCAGCCAGAGGTGCATTGCCTGCGGTGCGGCCAGCCCGGCGAAGGCGGCGGCGTCGATCTCGTCCGGGTCGACGAAACCGCCATAGAGCGTCGCCAGGCGCCGGACGATCGCGGCGGCCGTGTCGGGATAGCCCGACGAGATGTCGCCCTCAAAATCCGCCGTGACCCGTCCCCCCGGCGGCGCCCCCAGCCGCAGCACGCCGAGGGCGAGGCACGTCGCATAGTCCCCCGGCGCCAGGCTGGCGGACAGCAGTGCGGCGAGGTCGGCATGGTCGCCGGCGAAGCCGAGCGATATGCCCTTGTCGCGGACGGCCAGCACCGCCTGGATCGGCCCGGCCGACAGCATGTAGACGAGGTCGACGGCATCGAGCTGAACGGGCGGGACGTTGCGGTTGCGGCCCCAGCCTATCGGCTTCGCCAAGCCGTCGAGATCTTCACCGCCTTCCAGGCCTCCCGTCCCGGCGAACAACGTTCGCGGCGGCACCCGTTCCAGGCGCGCCGCAGGGTCGCGCATGGTCAGCCGCAGGCTGGTATCGTCCGCTTCGATCGCCTCGACCGTGCCGCGGAACATCGTCCCGAACTCGTGGAACTTCAGGCGGCGCTCGCCATGCCGCCGCGGCTTCAGTGTGCCGCCGACCAGCAGGTCGACGCGTCGGCCCGTCCAGGAATAGTCGAGCAGGTGGTCGTAGGCGCGATCGCCGTTGGCGATGCGGATCTCTCCATAGCTCAGCGTCGCCGGGTCGTCCCGGCCGGGCCGCGGAATTGCGCTCTCGAAGTTGAAGGCGGTCGCCAGCCGTGGCGGGAAGTGCCGATGCGGCGGATCCTCGTCGGCGCCCGTCGTGTAGCCGCGGTCGGACAGCAGGATCGTGTGATCCTCGCCTTCTTCCGCCTCGTCGAGCGCCGCCAGCGGCTCCGTCGCGAGTGCATAGGGAAAGTCGCTGTCCAGCCCGGCAAGGGGCTGCGGGTATGCGGCGAGCACGAATAGAAGCTCGGCATCGGGATCGGCCAGCAGGAGCTGCAGCGGGTCGGCCACCGCGTGGGCGAGCGGCAGCGTCGCGACCGACCAGGTCGCGAGGGTCGTCGTTCCGGGAATCATCTCAGTGCCCGATCGCGAACCAGAAGAGGTCGACCGCCATGCTGGCGTTGTTGTAGATCGTGAAGCTGGCGGCGGTCTCCGAGTGCACGCCCGTCGTCACGCTGTTCGATCCCGAGAAGCTGGCGTTCCGGTGCTGGGTCATCACTGCGAGCGTGGCCGTGGGGAAGGCAGCCGGATAGGTGACCCCCTGGTTGGCGCCTGCCGCGATCCCGGTGACGGCACCCCATTTCAGGGCGAATGTCGTCGTGCCGTTCGAGAAGGCCAGGGAACCGGCCGCGCCGACGGTCGCCACCGTCAGGTAGAGCTGCGCGAAGTTCAGCACGTCGCCGAGGCCGACCTGTGCCTTCGTCACCGCGTGCGGGTTGTCGGTCCGTGCCGCGTGCGCGGTGCCCGCACCCGCCGCGGCATCAGCCGCATCCTGGGCCGCATCGGCCGTGGTCTGCGCATCTTCGACCGCGTCCTGCAGGAAGATGTCTGCCGCGTCGACATAGCCCTTGGTCGCCAGATGCGACGAGGCAGTTGGCGTGGCGGCGCGCAGCCGCCCCGAGGCATCCCGGCGCGCGAGCGTGTCGGGATCGGCATCGGCGGTCGCCTCGGACAGGAGGCTCAGCGTCGTGGCGCCCGGCGCCAGGAAGACGTCGCGCGTACCGCCGCCCCAGGCGATCGCCGCGTTGCCGTTGGTCGACCGGATGATCGTGTCGCGCGTCAACGTCGCCGGGGCGCCGGCCGTCAGGGTGCCGATGCCGTTCTCGATGTTAGTGCCGGAGCGCGCGACATACTCGACCGCCCACGGCCCGACATTGTCGCCGCTCTCGATCGCAGCACCCTGCACGAGGCTCAGGGCGCCGGCGACGTCCCCGTCGAGATCGTAGGCTCCCGTTCCGGTCGTAGCACTCGTCTGGTGGGCGGCGAGGCCAACGATCGCCATCAGGCGGCCCTCACTCTGGCCGTGAGCCGGTCGAGCGCATCCTGCTGGCGACGGACCGCCTCGGTCAGCTCTTCCACCTTACGGTTCAGCATGCGGTTCTCCTGCACCAGGCGCTCGAAGCCGCGCGCCGATTCCGAAGCGAGGCTCTTCAGGATCGGCCCCAGCTGTTCCGTGTTGCTCGCCACCCGCGCCATGGCGCCGGCGGCGGCGTCGCCCGCCGCGTAGCTTGGGGTCCCGGCTGCGGCGAGGTCCGCCACCACCGTAACGGCGGCGGGCTGCACGTTGACGATCGCGGCGGCGGTCGGCCCGCTCGTCAGTCCTCCGGCCAGGGTCCGGCGCAGGCCGACCAGCTCGGCGACGATGGCGGCGTTCCCGTCCGCGGTCGCCTTCTCGATGTCACCGAGAAGCGGTACCAGGGATGCGGCCGCCGTGGCGCCTGACGACAGCATGCCGGTCGTGTCGCCGACGAAAGCCTTCAGGCTATCGGTGACCCGGTCGAAGACCTGGAAGAACTCCGGACCGCTGGCGCTGATCGCGCGCTGCGCGTTGAGATAGTTCTGTGCAGCGCTGGTGATGTCCGCGAGGGCCGCTGCGTCACCGCCCCGTGCGAGGCCGAGCAGGCGATCGAACTCGGCCTCGGCATTCACCAGTGTCGTGCGCGGCGCCAGGACCGAGCCGGCACCCTGGAACTGGTCCGTCAGGAAGCCGCGGATCGTATCGGCCGCAGCGCCGGTATACTGCTCGACGATCCTCTGGCGCTCGATCGCGTTTAGCCGCTCGACCTCGACGAGGTTCCCGCCCAGCAACTTGGCATCGGCCAGCCGGGCGTCGGCCGCCTTCTGCCAGGCATCGAGCGCCGCGCCCAGCGGATCGGTGAGCGCCTTGATCTGCTCGGCGATCCCCCCGTCGAAGCCGGTGCGCAGCTGCTCGCGGAGCTTCGTCTCGATCTCCGCCGGCGTCAGGTCGATCCCGACCTGCTTCGCCAGCTCGGCCGTCTGGGCGATCCGCTCGTTCATTGCCGCCAGCGCCTTTTCGGCGGCCGTCATCGGCTCGATCGCATCGGCGAGGCCGAGATATTCCTCGACCAGGCGCTTCTGTGCCGCCGCCGCCTTGTCGGCGCTGAAGCCGAAGTCGTCGTTTGCGACGGCGAGTTCGTCGATCGCGCTCTGCAGCTGCATGAACGCCGACCGCTCGGCCTTGTGGATCTCCCCTTCTTCACCGCTGTAGTCGATGATGTCCCGCACCGCCTGGCGCCGGGCGAGAAGCTCCTGGGCCGCGGCCTGCAGTTCCTCGGCGTCGGTACCGGCGAGCGTTGCGGCGATCAGCTGCCCGTTGATGTCCAGCGCCTCGAGGATCGGCTTCAGCCGGCCGCGGATGACCTTGCCGAACTCCTCCTCGCCGAACTTCCGGTCGGAGCGGTTGTAGCCGCCCTGGTTCTGCAGCGCGGTCGACACGGTCGCGATCTCGGATCCCGACAGATACTGCGCGGCGCCCTGGTCGCTGCGCCGGAGCGTCTGGACCAGCTTCGACACGAAGGCGGCGTCATGGCCGCTCGTCTTGTTGTCGGAGAGGCCGACATACCCGAAGGGGCTCCGCAGGGCGAGATCGTCGTCGAACGTGTCGCCGAGCAGTGCGTTGCCCTGCGGGTTGTCGGCGGACAGGATCTTCAGCTTGTCCTTGCCGCCCTTGCCGAACAGCGCGGACAGGCCGCCGCCCAGCAGGCCGCCGACGAGGCCGCCGACCAGCGTGCCGATGCCGGGGACGATGCTGCCGATACCGGCCCCGAGCAGCGCACCGCCACCGGATCCGATCATGCTGTTCGTCTGCGTGGCACCCAGCAGACTGCCGAGCATCGTGCCCGCGCCGAAGCCGGCACCGACGCCGCCCAGGAACCCCGACAGCGTCGTCGTGCCGAACAGCGACCCCTGGGCCAGCGGCATCGGTCCGACGAAGCTGGCGCTCGGGGCGGCGATCTGCGCGCCGGACGCGAAGCCGAGGCTGGCGCCGAAGCTGTTGATGCTGCTCGTCAGCCCGCCGAAGATCGCGTTCTGCTGCGACAGCAGGTTGCCGAGATCCGTGATGCCGGGGCCGCGTGTACCGGTGGCACCGCCCCCGATTCCGCCGAGGCCGGGCGCGTCGCCCGCGCCCTGGACGCCGTACACCGCATTCACCACCGGCGCGATCACCGGGCGCAGGATCAGGTCGCCGCCGAGCTTGGCGAGCGTCTGCTTCGCCGTGGAATACATGTCGTTCCACATGTCCTTCCACGACTTCGGCGTGTCGGCGAAGAAGTCGGCGAAGGTATCGCCGGCATAATCGACGACCCGGTCCGTCGTGCGCTCCGCCTCGCGCGCGGCGTCCTCGCGGGCGCGCGTCTGCTGTTCGATCCGCTCGCGCTCGGCGGCGCGGGCGCGGGTCGCGGCCTCGATCGCCTTGCGCTCGTCCTCGGTGACGGCGGTGTTGGCGCGCTTCGCGAGGGCTTCGGCCTTGATCAGCTCGACGGCGATCTCGCGCTCGACGTTCGACAGGCCGAACTGGCGCGTCTCTGCTTCGATGCCGGCGATCTGCTCGGCGATGTCGTCATGCGCCTCGGCCTTGGCTTCCGTCGACCGACGCTGTTCTTCGTTGACGGTACCGATGACCCGCAGCCAGTCCTCGGCGTTCTTCTTGGCCTCGCGGGCGGCGTCCGCCTCTGCCTTGCTGCCCGCACTCGCTGCAGCCGAGACGGCCTGCTGCGTCTTAACCGCCTCAATCGCCCGGGCACGCGCGGCGGCGATCTCCGCATCGGTCGCGTCGGCGACCTCCTTCCGCAGATCGGCCTCGGCCCTGTCGGCGGCGTTCTGCTGGGCGCGAACGTCGGCAGCCATGCGGGCGAGCTCGATCTCGCGGGCCTGCTCGGCGGTCAGCCTGGCGATCGCCGCCGCGCGCGCCTCGGCCTTCGCCGCCGCCTGGGCATCCGCCTCGGCCTTCACCCGGGCCGCGTCGGCACCGGCAGCGTCGGCCTCGGCGCGAGCAGCGGCAATGAGCTTCGCCTCTTCCTCGCGCATCCGCGCCAGGATCGGCAGACGGCTGCTGACCTCCGGGTCTTTCTCGGACATCCCCATCGCGCGAAGCTGCGCGAGTTCGTCCTCGATCGTGCGGATCTGGCGGGCGTTCTCGACGATCTGGCGCGAGAAGTCGGTGGTCGCAGCCAGTCCTCGCCGCGCCTGCGTCGCGGCCTCGGTCAGCCAGGTCAGGAACCCGCCCGCGGCCGAGCGCGCGCCGCTGACGTTCGCCACTTCGGCGAGGAACAGCCGCCACGCGTCGGTCAGGTTGCTGATCTGGGTTTCGAGCGTCTGCGCCTGGCGCTCCATGCCGCCCGCGAACTCGACATCGCCCAGCCGGCGCAGATAGCCCTCGATCGCCTGCGCTTCCTTCTGCACCGTCGTCGAGATGCCGCGGAAGGTGAAGGTGACCCGGCTGCCCTCGCTCGACGCCCGGATGCCGAACTCCTTCAGCCGCTCGAACTCGCCGGTCGCGGCGTCGGCCACGGCCTCGATCAGCTGGTCGAGGCTCTTGCCCATCGCCGAGGCGGTGTTGCCGTAGGAACGCAGCGCCGCTTCCGACGGGTCGAGGCCCAGCGCCTTGAGCTTGATGAAGGCGCTCGCGACCTGATCGAGCGTGAAGGGCGTCTCGGTCGTGAAGGCGGTGATCTGCTCGAACGCCGTGGCGGCGGCGGACGCGGAGCCGGTGACGGTTACGAGGGAGGCCTTCAGCGTCTCCAGCTGGCGGCTGACGCCGAGCCCCTTGCCGATCGCCAGCGCCACCGCGCCGATGCCGGCAGCAGCGACGAGGCCGCGCGTGCTCAGCATGCCGAGCGCGTTGCCGACCGGCCCCAGCTGCGCGGCGTAGTTCCGCATCACGGCCTGGCCTTCGGCCGCCGCAGTGTTCACCAGCCGCAGCCGGACCGAGGCCGGCTCGGCGGCGCGCGTCATGCGGTCGAACGCCGCCTGTCCGTCCCTGCCCACCGCTTCGAGGGCGCGCCGGACGGTCTCCGCGTCCTTCAGCGACAGCCGTATGGAGAGCTCGCGGTCCGCCACGTCAGCGCCCTCTACGCGACAGCGCCGCGTCGACCGGCGCCGCCTGCCATTCCTTCAGGATCAGTCCCGGCAGCCGGCCGACCCACCGCTCGCCGGCACCCTTCACGTCGAGGCGTTTCTTCAGCCGCGTCTGCGGCAGCAGGACGAACATGATCACCGTCGTCGTCCGGCCGGCGGCGATCGCGCGCTTGCCGGCACGCGCGAATGCCCTCAGCATCGCGGTCGGCTGGTCCATCACGCCGCCGGCGTCGGGCAGGAAGCCGGGACCGGTGCCGCCGCGGAAGAGCTGCCACACGTCGAGCATCGCGAAGTCGGCCGCCGTCAGTGTACGTGCGGGGTTGCTGTCGAAGTGCTCGCCGCAGATGTCCCATCCGCCGGCCGCGGCTTCGTCGCCGTCGTCGATGTCGAAGGCTTCCGGTTCGAGCCAGACGGCGACGGCGCAGGTGAGTTTTTTTCCTGATCCCGCGAGGGGTGGCGCATCGCCATCGCCCTGCCGGCGATCGCGCTCACATGGCCGGGCGGCAGGCTGTCGAGGCAGGCTTCGGTCACCAAGCCATCCGGGCCGATGTCCAGCGCATCCGTACCGGTCCGGCCCGCCAGATAGTGCCGGGCGACGACCCACAGCGTCCGGCTGATCGCCTCCGACCGCCGGGCATGCAGCTCGCGCAGCGGCGGCCAGACCGTCGACAGCTGCTGTTCCATGTCCTGCACGGCCGTCGCGAGATCGGCCAGCCGCTCGCGATCCTCTTCGCCGCGGCTCACCGTCCGAAGCCCTCGGCGGCTGCGGCCGCGGCCGGCGGGATGTCCGAAACCATCCACGACGGAGGTCTCACCACGCGTGCCGGTGCCGGGACGGCGGGGGCCACCGCCCAGGCCGAGAGGAATCCGACCCGCTTCATTGGAACCGTGATGATCTCAGCCGACCGGCCTGCCCGCGAGATCCATCAGATCGTCGAAGCGATCGTCGAGCAACTGACGACGCTGCCCGGCAGCGAAGTGTCTCTGAAACTGGAGATCGACGCGGAAGTGCCCTCGGGCCTGGACCGCGCAAAGGTCCGGACCCTGATGGAAAACGCCACCACCCTCGGCTTCATCGACAAGGTGATCAAGTGATCGGGCCGGGAAGATCTGTGACTGTGCCGGAGGTGGTGCCGACCTCAGCACCGGAGCGACGGAAAACCGAAGGCAAATCAACAGTGCGGTTCGTGCCCAGTCGCGCCCGGTTGCCGATCTGTTCTTCGGAAAGTACGGAGCTTCGGCGGCAACAAAATGACGCTGCATCAGTAGCTTACGAGTTCCGTACTAAATGGCCAAAGTCATGAGGTTCGGAGAGAACCGGCCCGAGAGAGACGAAAGGGCCCCTCCGGCGGGGCCGCGCAGTCATGAGCTTTCGGCCGAAACGGCGCAGTTCTGCGGGCTTTTCGGCCTCGCAATCGGCGACGGAGAGAGTCGCGCTCGGGCGCATTGGCGGAGGGAGAGGGATTCGAACCCTCGATACGGTTCCCCGTATACACACTTTCCAGGCGTGCGCCTTCAACCACTCGGCCACCCCTCCGGAGCGCGGCAAGATAGGGGGGGAGCGCGCGATCCGCAACAGATCAGGACGCCTTCGTGACACTCCGTTGCATCGGCCGTTGCCGGTGGCGCGCAGTCGTCCGGGCAACTAGACTCCGCGCGATCGCAAGCGAGGGAGCACGGGTCGGATGAAGGGTGGCGAGGCGCTGGTCGAGACGTTGCTGGCCTGGGGCGTGGATATCGCCTTTTCGGTGCCGGGGGAGAGCTATCTGCCGGTGCTGGCGGCGCTGCAGCAGGCGCAGAACCGCATCCGCCTGATCACGCCGCGGCACGAGGGCGGCGTCACCTTCGCCGCCGCCGCCTATGGACGCATCGCGCGGCGGCCGGCCGTCTGCTTCGTCAGCCGCGGGCCGGGCGCCACCAACGCCTCGATCGGCGTCCACACGGCGATGCAGGATTCGATCCCGCTGGTCCTCTTCATCGGCAACGTGCCGACCGGCTCGCTCGGCAAGGAGGCGTTCCAGGAAATCGACTATCACCGCATGTACGGCGCCATCGCCAAGGGCGTGCTGGAGCCGCAGCACGCACGCCAGGTGCCGGAGGTGACGGCGCGCGCCCTGACGCTCGCCTCGACCGGCCGGCCCGGGCCTGTGATCGTCATCATGCCGAAGGATATCAGCGACGGCGACACGGGCGACGCGCCGATCCCGCAGCCCGGGCCGAAGCCCTCGGCCGGTTGCGACGCGGCGGCGGCAGCGGAAATCGCCGGCCTGCTGGCCGCGGCGAAGCGGCCGATCCTGCTGGCGGGCGAACTGGTCAGCGTTGAAGCGGCCTCGGCGGAGCTCGTCGCGCTGGCCGAGGCCTGCGGCGCGCCGGTGATCGCCACCTATCGCCAGGAGGACACGTACCCCAACGACCACGCCGCCTATGCCGGCCACATCGAGATCGACCGGGTGCCGTTCCAGACGGACGCCTTCGCTGCCTGCGACCTGATCGTCGCTGTCGGCTGCCGGCTGGACGGCATCACGACGCGCGACTTCAGCCTGATCCGGCCGGACCAGAAGCTGGTGCACATCTTCCCGGACTGGGACGTGCTGTCGCGCTGGCGCTCGACCGTGGCGGTCGCCGCGAACCTGAAGCCGACGCTGGCGGCGGTGACCGCAGCCGTTTCGGGGACCGCGCCGGCCGACCGGGTGGCGTGGCGCGACGGGCTGCATGCGGCGCAGTTGGACTTCGTGAAGGCCGACGCCGTCGCGGTGAACGGGCCGGTCAACCTCGCCAAGGTCGTCGAGGCGGTCGACGCGTTGGCACCGGAGGAGTCGGTCATCCTGTGCGACAGCGGCACCTTCGCCCGCTGGGTGCACCGCTTCTACCGCTTCACCCGTCCGCATACCCAGGCCGGGCCGATGTCCGGCGCCATGGGCTATGCCGTGCCCGGCGCCATCGGCACCTGCCTCGCCAAGCCCGATGCCCCCAGCATCGCCTTCGTCGGCGACGGAGGCTTTCTCATGACTGGTCAGGAGCTGACGACGGCGGTGCAGCACGGCCTGCCGGTGAAGGTCGTGCTCTGCGACAACAATGCCTGGGGCTCGATCCTGGTGTCGCAGCAGCGGGCCTACGGCACGCCCGGCGAGTTCGGCACGCGCCTGCAGAGCCCGGACTTCGCCGCCGTCGCACGCGGCTACGGCATGCCGGCCTGGCGGGTCGAGAAGACAGCCGACTTCGAGGCGGCGTTCCGCGAGGCGCTGGCGCATCCGGGGCCGACGCTGATCCACCTGCTGCTCGACTCACGCGACGTGTCGCCCTTTTCCGGCGAGGACGCCAAGGTCTGAACGGCGGCAAGCCGCCGCAAGACGGCCTCGCTCTACTCGGCCTTGGTGGCCCTGGCATTCGGATTGGAGACGGGCGGCAGGGACAGCAGGTATTCGGCGATCGCGTCGCGGTCGGGCCCGGTCAGGGAATCTGTGCCGTCTTCGATCACCGGGTACATGCTGCCGCCGACCACGTCGCCGTCCGGCATCATTCCGGCGTCGAGCAGGAAGGCGATGTCGCTCGCCGACCATGTGCCGATGCCGGTCTCCCGGTCGGGCGTGATGTTCGGCACACGCTCGCCGTCGGGTCCGTCGACGTTGCCGCCGAGCCACCGCGACATGTCGAGATTGCCGAGCGCGCCGCGCGGCGTATGGCACTCGCCGCAATGGGCGACGGCGGTCACCAGATAGGCGCCGCGGTTCCAGGCTTCGGATCGGTCGGGGTCGGGAATGTATGGTCCCGGCTCGAAGTGCAGCAGGTTCCAGCCCCACATCAGCCAGCGCTGATTGAACGGAAAGCCGAGGTTGTGCGGCTTCGACGGCGTCGCCGCTGGCTCCATCGCGAAGATGTGCCGCTTGATCGCCAGCATGTCCGCATCGGTCATGCGCGTGTAGGAGGTGTAGGGAAAGGCCGGATAGTAGTGGCTGCCGTCGGGCGCCACGCCCTCGCGCATCGCCCGGATGAAGTCGGCGTCGCTCCATGCGCCGATGCCGTGCTCGCGGTCCGGCGTGATGTTCGGCGTGCGGAACGTGCCGAACGGCGTGTCGAGCGCGACGCCGCCCGCCAGCGGCTTGCCGCCGCCCTTGGTGTCGGTGTGGCAGTTGGCGCAGCCGGCGGCATCGAACAGGGCGGCACCGTCGGCGGATTCGGCGGCAGCCGCGGGCGGCGACGTCGCGGCAAGGGCGGCGACCGCCGCTGCCGCGATCAGGTCACGGAAACCGGTCGCTCGCACGCAGCCTCAGCTCTTCTTCTGCCGGAACGTGTTGTGGCAGCCGCCGCAGCTCTTGCCGACGGCGCCGAAGCCGGCCTTCGCCGCGTCCATGTCAGCTGACGCCGCAAGCTTCGCGCTGGCTTCCTCGAGCGCCTTCGACGCCTCGTCGAACTTGGCGCGCTCCGTCCAGATCGCGGGCAGGGCGGTCGTCTCGACGCCGGCGGGCGCGTTCTCGACATGTAGCCCGGCGGTGAAGGCGGCGGGGACCTTCGCGGCTGCGGCGTTGATCTCGCCCGCCCGGCGCTTGAGGTCGTCCAGCGTCTCGCTGCCCTCGCCCTTGACGATCGCCGCGATCGCCTTGTTGTTCGCCGCGATCCCCTTCATCAGGGCCTGGCGATCCTTCACCGACTGGGCGCCGTCCTGGGCCGAAGCCGCAAATCCGATGGAGATCAGCGCGACCGCGGCCACGCCCGCGAAAATCCCTTTGACGCCTGCCATTTGCCTGCCTCCGATAAGGTGGGTAGTACGGCCTCGTGATCGAGCGAAGGATAGTATTCTGGTATGGCGGCGGAACGCGCGGATCATTTTTCTGTGAGGCGGGCAGCGTTTGGCTTGACCGGCGCGCTCATGGCCGCCGCAGCGGCTCCGCCGGCAGCCGCCGCGGGCGGAGACTGGTATGCCACCGTCGTCATCGTCGGCGGCGCGGCCGAGGTCACGCGGCTCGACATCGACGGCATGGACGCACCCTATGTCGAGAGCGGCTGGCAGGCCGTCGGCGGCGGCGGGTTGCGGATCGGCCGAACTTGGCGCGCTCTGCCGATCCGGACCGAACTCGAGGTCGTGCATCGCTACCGGTTCGACCTCGACGTCCGCAGCCCTTCGCCGGAGGGGCTGCTCGATTTCGAGACCAATATCGGCACGACCAGCGCCATGCTGAACCTCTGGGTCGAGCACCGGGGCGACGGGCCGGTGACGCCCTTCATCGGCGCCACCGCCGGTTGGGCCCGGCACCATGTCGAGACGATCCGCACCGTGCTCGCGACCGGCGACAGGGCGGACGAGCACGAGGCGACCGACGTCTTCGCCTGGGGCCTCGGGGCCGGCGCCAGCTGGGACTTCGCCGATCGATGGACCGCGGAAGCGGTCTGGCGCTACATGAACCTCGGCGAGGTTTCTACCGGAACCCTGGAGACCGGCGAATCCTACGAGGCCGGCGCCTATTCCTCACACGACCTCGTGCTCGGGCTTCGCTACCGCTTCCGGTGACGCGCCGCGAATGCCGAGACGGTGGCAGACGGCCTTCGTCAGTTCGGCGCGGTTCAGCGTATAGAAGTGGAACTCGTCGAATCCCTGGTCGCGAATGCGCAGGCAGTGTTCGGCGGCGATCGTCGCCGCGATCATCCGGCGCGTGTCGGGATCTTCGTCGAGGCCGTCGAAGAGGTCGACGAGATAGGGAGGGATCCGCGCCCCGCACATGCCGGCGAACCGTGTCACTGTGGCGAAGTTTGTCACCGGCAGGATGCCTGGCACGATCGGCACCGTGATGCCGGCGGCGGTCGCTTTGTCGATGAAGCGGAAGAACGCGTCGGGATCGAAGAAGAACTGCGTGATCGCGCGCGTCGCGCCGGCGTCGATCTTGCGCTTCAGATAGTCCAGGTCCGATCCGGCGTCGCGCGCCTCGGGGTGCTTCTCCGGATAGGCGGCGACGCTGATCTCGAAGTCTCCCACCTTGCGCAGCCCCAAGACGAGATCCGTCGCATAGGCATAGCCGCCGGGGTGCGGTACGTAGCCCGCCGCGTCCGGCGGTGCATCGCCACGCAGCGCAACGATATGGCGGATGCCGGCGTTCCAATAGTCGCGCGCTACGGCGTCGATTTCCTCTCGTGTCGCCGCCACGCAGGTGAGGTGCGCCGCGGGTTCCAGCGCCGTCTCCTCGCGAATGCGCCGGACCGTCGCATGAGTGCGTTCGCGCGTGGTGCCGCCTGCTCCGTACGTGACGGAGACGAAGCGCGGCCCCAGCGGCTCCAGCTTCTTGATGGTGTCCCAGAGCGTCGCCTCCATCGCCTCGTTCTTGGGCGGAAAGAATTCGAACGAGACGCGCGGGGCAGTGGCGGACGAGGTGGACAAGATGGTCTCCTTTACGCGGCGGCGACCGGAAGGTCGCGGCGTTGGTTCGGTGAGCCCCGGGCGGCTTCCGCCGCGGCGGGGCGATCGGCGATCCAGATCGTGACGGTGAGCGGTTCACCCGGGAGATGGATCGGCGGGGCGGGCCGCAGGCCGCAGGCGGCGACCCAGCCGGCGATTTCCTCGTCGCCGAAACCGAGGCGGCGGTGCGCATGGTCGCTGCGAAGGTATTCGAGGTCGTGCCGGGCGAAGTCGACGACCAACAGCCGGCCGCCCGGCCGAAGGACGCGGCCGGCCTCGGCAATGGCAAGTGCCGGATCCTGGGCGAAATGCAGGACTTGGTGGATCGTGACGACGTCGAAACTGCCGCCCGGTACGGGCAGGCGGTACATGTCCGCCTGCCGGACGGAACAGTTGGTGAGGGGGCCGCGGCCGACGCGGTCGCGGGCAAGGGTGAGCATCTCACGCGACAGGTCGATGCCCGTCGCGCGATCGACGTGCGGCGCCATCAGTTCGAGCACCCGGCCGGTGCCGGTCCCGATGTCCAGAAGCGACCGGATCGGCCCTTCCGGCAGTAGTGCGACGAGCCGGCGCTCGACCTCGGTCTCGTCGATATGCAGCGCGCGGATGACGTCCCATTCGCGGGCATTCCGCCTGAAATAGGCTGCTGCCGCCTCCGACCGCGACCGGCGGATCGCCTCCAGCCGTTCCAGGTCGAGCGCCCGGTCGGGCGTGTCGGCCGGCAGCAACGCCACCAGAGCGCGCGCCAGGTCGGCGCCGGCTCCCGCCGGGGCGATGCGATGGAACATCCAGTTGCCTTCGCGGTAGCGCTCCAGCAGTCCCGCATCGCAGAGCAGCTTCAGATGGCGGGAGACGCGTGGCTGGCTCTGCGACAGGATATGCGTCAACTCCGTCACGCTGAGTTCGCCCAGCGCGCACAAAGCCAGGATGCGGAGCCGCGTCGGCTCGGCAGCCGCCCTCAATCCCGTCAGCAGATCGTCCATCGTCCGAGCGCCTCCTTCGATGCGCCATCGAAACATAAGGATATCCTTATGTCCTTTCTAGCATGTGACGACCCGACACGTCAGCGGAATAAGACGTGCGGGCGGATGAAGCCCTTTGCGATAATGGCGCAAGCTGGCGTTAACCGGGGCCGTGTGATAGTTCAACAACGTCGAGAAAGCGGCGTAACGGGCGGATAACAGGTAGTCTCTGCCCGGCGGCACGTTGCCCGACGGGGCGGGGAAAGGGGCTCGGCTGCCGGTTTTGAGGCCGTTTCCGGGCGCGATCAGAGGGGGCGTTTCGATTGCTCGTGGGGTCAGACAGTTTTTCAGCCGGGCCGAAGGACGCTCGGCGCGGCTGGACGATGTCGTTTCGCGGCGTCGTCGTCGCGGCGATCCTTGCGACGGCCGTGGGCGGCTGCGCTTCGGTCGACGGCAGCAGCAGCTTTCGCGACAACGGTGAGATCAGCGAAAACGACCCGCTCGAAGGCCTGAACCGTCAGATCTTCGCGGCAAACCTCGCCGTCGATACCTTCCTGCTGCGGCCGGCCGCGGTCGGGTATCGGGAGATCGTTCCCGATTTCGGCAAGGAGATCATCCGCAACTTCCTGAACAATCTGCGGGCGCCGCTGATCCTGATCAACGATCTGGCTCAGGGCGAGGGAGCGCGCGCGCAGACGACGCTCAGTCGCCTGATGGTCAATACCGTCCTTGGCGTAGGCGGTCTCTTCGATCCGGCGAGCAGCATGGGGCTGGCCTACCATTCGGAGGATGTCGGGCAGACGCTCGCGACCTACGGGGTCGACGAAGGCCCTTATCTTGTCCTGCCGATCCTCGGGCCGTCGAACGCCCGCGATGCCGTCGGCACCGCCCTCGGCTGGCTGATCGACCCGGTACGTATAGGTGCCGAGGCCGCCAATGCCGACGACGCCTTGTATGCGCGGGCGGTGGCGGAGGGGATCGATCTGCGCTAC
Source organism: Constrictibacter sp. MBR-5 (assembly GCF_040549485.1). NCBI lineage: Bacteria > Pseudomonadati > Pseudomonadota > Alphaproteobacteria > Rhodospirillales > Allostellaceae > Constrictibacter > Constrictibacter sp. MBR-5. The sequence goes on along the minus strand of NZ_JBEPTK010000023.1, from coordinate 25,697 downwards.
CGGCTCATGCCGGGCTATGACGAACTCCGTCGCACCTCGTTGGACTTCTACGCCTTTACCCGCAGCGCGTATCGGCAGCGACGCGTCCAGCAGATCCGAAACGCCGGGGAACCCGGGGGCGTCTTCGCGGCCGGGCAGCAGCCGTCTCAGGTCGGACATCCGGAGACACTGCTAGCTGAAGGCATCGCGGGCAGCGCCGAGCCCCTTCTCGCCCCAGATCAACTTGAACGGGATCGGCTTGCTCCTGGTCGTCTCGATGGTTCCGACCCCGGCGCGTCAGTGCAGGCGGACGTGCTGCTCGCGGCCGGGCCGCAAAGCAGTCCGCCGGATGCCGACGTGACCGCTGCGCCCCGACTGGCGGAGCCGACGGTCGACCCGCGGTTCATCGAGCCCCGCGATGCCAGGGAAGAATGGCCGCGGCGCACCGACGCGGTGCCCGTCGACGATCGTCCCGCCTCTTCGGTGCCGGGAGGCGAGGCTGCGTCGGACGTTGCCGTGGCGGTCACGCCGGCTGCGAAGGGCGCGCCACCAACGGTCGATCCGCTGTTCATAGAACCCCGTGGCGCATCGGCAGCGCTCATCGCTCACGCGGCCGGGCCTGTGACCGGGATCACCATGCCCGGCCGATCGGCGGACCAGGATGTGGTCGAGCGGAACATGGACGGCGAGACGCAACTGGCGGCTGTGGAACCCGCCGCTTTCACGCGAGCGTCGTTCGCCGACAATGAACCGCTCGCGGTGCAACCGATCTCCGGCGGTGGCGTTGAACCCTTGGCTTCGACAGTCTCGGTTCAGCCTGAGGTTTCGTCCGAGCCGACAGGCCTTGCGGAAGAGGCACTGTTGATGCATCAGGCGGCTCAGCGGGCCTACGAAGACGCTCTTCGTTCGGCCGAAGCCGTTACCCGTAACGAGCAAGTGCAGCAATGATCGCAGCGATCGGCCGTTTTTTCTACATAGCCGCCTTCATGGTTGTTGCCGTCATGGCGGCTGGTCGGGCGCACGCCCAAGCGGATGCCGCGGCATTCATCGGCCGCCTCGCCGCGGATGCCGTTCCCGTTTTGACCAATCCCTCGGTTCCGGAGACGCAGCGCGAGCAGAAGTTCCGCGAACTCCTGGACAAGGGGTTCGACATGCGCGAGCTCTCGCAGCTCGTGCTGGGTCGCTACTGGCGGCAGGCCTCCCCGGAAGAGCGGCAGGAGTTCGTCGGGCTTCTGGAGGCTTATCTCATCCAGATCTATGCCGACCGATTTTCCGAGTTCCAGAATGTTGCACTGGAAGTGGGCAGCACGCGCCGGGATCAGGACACGGACTTCGTAAGTTCGACGATGCGCCAGGCCAGCGGGCCGCCTGTGCAGCTGGAGTGGCGTGTCGACAGGGTCGGTGGTCGTTTCGTCATTACCGACCTGGTGGTCGAGGGTGTGAGCATGGTGATCACGCAGCGTTCGGAATTCGCCTCGGTCATCCGCCAGCGGGGCGGTCAGGTTAGCGGGCTGCTGGACCTGTTGCGGCAGCGCACCGGCGGCTGATCCGCTCGATCCCAGCGACGAAGGTCAAGAAGAAGGGGGAGTGCTTCGGCCGAAGCACTCCCCCTCATCGTTTCCGACCGGCGCCGTCGGCTGAGCGTGGCCTACCGGGCGATCGGCTTGTATTTGATCCGGTGCGGCTGGTCGGCTTCATGCCCGAGGCGCCGGCGCTTGTCCGCCTCGTAGTCGGCATAGTTGCCTTCGAACCATTCGACGTGGCTGTCACCCTCGAAGGCGAGGATGTGCGTCGCGATCCGGTCGAGGAACCAGCGATCGTGGCTGATCACCACGGCGCATCCGGCGAAATCGAGCAGCGCCTCTTCGAGCGCACGCAGGGTGTCGACGTCCAGGTCGTTCGACGGCTCGTCGAGCAGCAGGACGTTCGCGCCCGACTTCAGCATCTTGGCGAGGTGAACGCGATTGCGTTCGCCGCCCGACAGCTGGCCGACCTTCTTCTGCTGGTCCGGGCCCTTGAAGTTGAAGCTCGCGACATAGGCGCGGCTCGGAACCTGGCGCTTGCCGAGTTCGATGACGTCGCTGCCGCCGGAAATCTCTTCCCAGACGGTGGCTTTCGCCGAGAGGGCGTCGCGGCTCTGGTCGACATAGCCCAGCTTGACGGTGTCGCCCTTGCGTAGCGCGCCGCCGCCCGGCGTCTCGCTGCCGGTGATCATGCGGAAGAGGGTCGTCTTGCCCGCGCCGTTGGGGCCGATCACCCCGACGATGCCGCCCGGCGGCAGACTGAAGTTCAGGTCGTCGATCAGCAGCCGGTCGCCGAACGCCTTGCTGAGATGGTCGGCCTCAATGACGACATCGCCCAGCCGCGGTCCCGGCGGAATGACGATCTGCGCCGTGTCCAGGGTCTGGCGTCCCGCTTCCGAAACCATCTGCTCATAGGCCTGAAGGCGCGCCTTGCTCTTCGCCTGCCGCGCCTTCGGGTTCTGCCGGACCCACTCCAGTTCCTGGTGGATCGACTTCTGCCGCGCGCTCTCCTGCTTCTCCTCCTGGGCGAGGCGCTTTTCCTTCTGCTCCAGCCAGGCGGTGTAGTTGCCTTCGAAGGGCAGGCCCTTGCCGCGGTCGACCTCGAGAATCCAGCCGGCGACGTTGTCGAGGAAGTAGCGGTCATGGGTGACGGCCACCACGGTGCCCTGGTAGTCGTGGAGGAAGCGCTCCAACCACGCCACCGACTCGGCATCGAGATGGTTGGTCGGCTCGTCGAGCAGCAGCATGTCCGGCTTCGACAGCAGCAGGCGGCAGAGCGCGACGCGGCGCTTCTCGCCGCCCGACAGCTTGTCGACCGCGGCGTCGCCGGGCGGGCAGCGCAGGGCGTCCATGGCGATCTCGACCTGACGCTCGACCTCCCAGCCGTCGGTCGCGTCGAGCTTTTCCTGAAGCTCGCCCTGCTCCGCGAGCAACGCGTTCATCTCGTCGTCGTCGAGCGGTTCGGCGAAGCGGGCGCTGAGCTCGTTGAACCGGTCGAGCAGGGCCTTCGCCTCGGCAACGCCCTCCATCACGTTCTCCATGACGGACTTCGAGGCGTCGAGGTGCGGCTCCTGTTCCAGGAACCCGACCTTGACGCCTTCGGCTGCCCAGGCTTCGCCCGTGAAACTGTCGTCGCGGCCCGCCATGATCTTCAGCAGGGTCGACTTGCCGGCGCCGTTGGGGCCGAGGACGCCGATCTTCGCGCCGGGGAGGAAGGAGAGCCAGATGTTCTCCAGCACCTTCTTGCCGCCGGGAAAGGTCTTGCCCAGGTCCTTCATCACGTAGATGTACTGATAGGCTGCCATAGGGGTCCCTCTCGCGCCGCAGGGGCGCGTTTTACCGGAATCGCTCGATGTGGGCAACGCGGGCTTCCGCGGGCGCGTCCACGAACCACCCGGCCTGCTGCCGCGTTGTCGCGAGGCGGCAGCCACGCTGCGCAAGTCGGCTCGAGGAGAACAGATGGTCAGGCGCGACGACAAGGACAGGATTTTTCCCACCGCCGACGAGGATGTCGAGGCGGCGGAGCAGGTCGAGGATACCCCCCAGACGCGGTCTCCGGCCTATCGGCTCGCCTTCCACGATGACGACTTCCTGTTGCGCGACGAGCTGAGGCCGGTGCGCCTGCAGCTGGAGCTCCTGAAGCCGGAGCTGGCGCTTCAGGAAGAGAACATCGTCTCGACCATCGTGGTGTTCGGCAGCGCGCGGACGCCGGCTCCCGAGGAGGCCGAGCGCGGTCTGGCGGCGGCCGAAGAGAAGCTGCGCGAGGCCGGGGAGAGCGCCGATGCCGCACAGGATGTCGGGCGGGCGCGGCGGGTGCTCGAGCGGAGCCGCTACTATGCCGAGGCCCGGCGCTTTGCCGCGATCGCGTCGCGCGTCGGTCAGTGCGGGCCGGAGCGCTGCTATGTGGTCGTGACGGGCGGCGGCCCCGGCATCATGGAGGCGGCGAACCGCGGCGCGAGCGATGTCGGTGCCGAAAGCATCGGCCTGAACATCGTTCTCCCGTTCGAGCAGGCCCCCAACCCGTACATCACGCCGAAGCTCAGTTTTCAGTTTCACTATTTCGCCATCCGGAAGATGCACTTCCTGATGCGGGCGCGGGCCCTGGTCTGCTTCCCCGGCGGCTTCGGCACCATGGACGAGCTGTTCGAGGCCCTGACGCTGATCCAAACCGGCAAGATCGAGCCGATCCCGGTGCTGCTGTTCGGCGAAGCCTGGTGGCGCCGCATCGTCGATTTCGAGGCGATGGCCGACGAGGGGGTGATCTCGCCGCACGATCTCGAGATCTTCACCTATGTAGACACGGCGGAGGCGGCCTGGTCGGCGATCGAAGAATTTTACGCCCGGCCGCGCGAGCGGCACCGCACGCATCGGGCGTGAACGGCATCAGCCATCCGTGATGCGCCGGATGGCCCCGGCGTAGCGCGGATGGCGCCGCCAGAGGCGCAGCAGGTCGCGTGCCTCGTCCGGGTCGATCCCGTCGAAGGCGTGCATGGCTTCAGCGAGCGCCCGGGGATCGCGGACCTTGCCGGAAGAGTGCTGACCGACCAGCAGATGCAGCTCCGCGAACACGGTCCGCTGCACGTCGATCGCCCGGCAGAGCGTCGCGAACTCCAGGGTCCCGCGGCCGAAGGCCATCGCTTGGAGACGGCCGAGAGTAAGGCCCGAGATCTGGCCGAGCAGCATCAGAAAGAGGAAAACGTCGCCGCGCTTTAGCGCCCGGACCAGGGCCTCGGGGGGGATCGCCGCCTGACGGTCCTGCCGCTCGGCCTCGGGCAGTGGCGCGGGCTGGCGCAGGACGGACGCGACGGCGGCTTCGATTGCATCGTCCGCCGCCACCAGGTCGACCGCCTCGGTCTCGATCAGCAGGACGCGCAGCGCTGCCGCCACCTGCCAATGGATCGCCTCGACCATGTCCGGCGGCAGGTCGTCGAGGGGCAGGCGTGGGTCGCCATATTCGTCGAGATGCGCCATCTGCTGATCGTGGCAGCGGTCGAGATCCGCGCGATCCAGAATGCCGCTGCTCTCCGGATCGGGACCGGCGCTGCCTGGCGGGCGCATGACCTCCGCCAGGCGGTGCGCCTCGATCCGGGCGAAGACCAGGCGGACCAACCGGGTGTCCCGCGTGAACGCGCTGCGGGCGACGATGTCCTCGACGCGTTGTCCCGACGGTCCGGTCACGGCGTCCGCCGCACATGCCGCAACGGCGCTTGGCGCGCGGCCATCGGCTACCGCTTCACCGAGCGCCGCCGCGATGCGGCGATGGACCGAACGGACGATATCGGTCACGACGCCCCACATCAGCGCGCGTTGCTGGTCGGTCAGCGGTCCGGCGCCCGACAGCATCGAGCGGGCGACGTCCTCCATCAGCCGGTCGACGCGGGCGGCGTCGCGTTCGACCGAACGGGCCAGATCGAGCGATGGTAGGTTCACGACAGCGCTTCCCGACTCCCGCACCGCTTTTCGTGGCGGCTGTGCCGCCGATCGCCGTCTCGCACCCCGCTGCGACGGCCGGGGAAGGACCTGAGCGGAAGAGGCGGCGCGTGGCCGCCGGTCTACGAACCGGAGGCACATTTGCACACCGGCGGCGCACAGGCGACCCGCAACCGGCTCGGCAGTGAGCGTAAACACATCGGGAGATTGCGGATATCATGGCTGATGCCCGCGGCATTTCGCCACGGGGCCTCAGGCAGACGGGGCCCGCAGCGGTCGCTGCGAGCCCCGTTCGGCCGTTTATGCGGAGCCGCGGCCCGTCAGCTGCCGACTTCGCCGCTGATCACCTCGCCGAAGAGCTCCCACTGGCTGTCCTTGAAGCGGGCCAACTGCATCTGCTCGATCGGGAAGAAATCCTTCGGGCCCGTGTTGAGCAGGATGCCGGGCAGCATCATGCCGAGTTTCAGGTCTTTGATGGACGCCGCCTGCTTCATGACGTTCTCGCGCGTCAGGTCGTCTCCCGCCTGCTGCAGGACGTGCACCATCGTCTGTGCAGCGAGGTAGCCGAACACGGTGAAAGTGCTGCTCTTGTCGCCGTCCGGATAGTACTTGTCCATGAAGGCGGACCATTCCTTCCACGCCGCGTCGTCCTTCCACTGCGGGTCGGTCGGGTCTTTGTGGTAGAAGGCGGTCAGCAGGCCCTGCGCATGCTCCAGGCCGGCAGGCTTCAGCACGGCGCCGGGCGAGTTCGAGACGTTGTTGAGGATCTGGAGCGGCTTCCAGCCGATCTCTCCCGCCTTCTTGATCGCCTGGGCTGCGAATTTCGGCGTCGTGATGTTGTAGAAAACGTCCGCGCCCGAAGATTTCAGGTTGACGACCTGGGAGTCGATCGTCGGATCGCTCGTCTCGTAGGAATATTCGGCGACGATCATCGATTTCGCCTTGTCGCCGAGGCCGTCCTTCAGTCCCTTCACATAGTCCTTACCGTAGTCGTCGTTCTGGAAGAGGATGCCGATCTTCGCGTCGGGCTTGTTCTTCAGCAGGTATGCCGCGTAGATGCGCCCTTCGCTCTGGTAGTTCGGCTGCCACCCCATCGTCCACGGGAACTTCTCCGGGTCGCCCCACTTGGTGGCCCCCGTCGCCACGAACAGCTGCGGCACCTTCTTCGCGTTCATGTATTTGTGGATGGCCGAGTTCGGCGGCGTGCCCAGCCCCTGGAAGACGAGCAGGGCCTCGTCGCTCTCGACCAGCTTGCGCGTCTGCTCGACGGTCTTCGGCGGGCTGTAACCGTCGTCGTAGGAGATGAAGTTGATCTTGCGGCCGTTGATGCCGCCCTCGTCGTTGATCTTCTTGAAGTAGGCGTCGATCGTCTTGCCGATCGTGCCGTACGCCGACGCGGGCCCGCTGTAGGCGCTGGTGTTGCCGATCTTGATCTCGGTGTCGGTGACACCCGGGCCGTACTTCTTCTCCGCGGCAGACGCGTCGCCCGCGAAGACACCGCCCAGTGACAGCGCCAGCGCGATCGCCGCCGCCGTGGTCGTCAGTCTCGCCATCCTCGCCATCGTTTCCTCCTCCGATGCTCCCGTTGTCGCCCTTCGGCCGCCCGGCCGCCGGGCTCTTCTTCAGCCGCGGCGCACGAGACGGTGCGCCACGAGACGCGCGAGGCCGGCCGCTCCGGTCGGCATCACATAGATCACGAGGATCAGCAGCGCCCCGTAGATCGCCCAGGTCAGGCCCTTCACGTCCTCGGCAATCGATTCGGAGATGTTCGGCATGAAGAGCACGAACAGGCCGCCGAAGATCGCCCCCGGGATCGACCCGACGCCGCCCACGACGAGGCCGACGAGGAAGGTGATCGCCAGGAGGAAGGTGAAGCTGTCCGGTGCCACGAATTGCACGACAATCGCGCCCAGCGCGCCGGCGACGCCGGTGTAGAGCGCGCTGACGCCGAAGGTGAGCGACTTGTAGAGGGACGTGTTGATCCCCATCGACTTCGCCGCGATCGGATTGTCGCGGATCGCCATCATGGCGCGGCCGGTGCGGCTGCGGATCAGGCCTGCGGCACAGGCGAAGAGGATCGCGACGACGAAGAGCGTGAAGAAGTAAAGCCACTGGTCCGGCGACAGCGGCAGGCCGAACGGTGCGTCCGGCTTCATGATCACGATTCCCTGCACGCCGCCGGTGAACTCCTCGATCGGCGTGAACTTCAGCAGCTGCGGCGTGGCCACGGCGAGAGCGAAGGTGGCAAGGGCCAGATAGAGCCCCTCGAGCCGCAGCGCGGGCAGGCCGAAGAGGAATCCGACAGCGAGGCAGATCACCCCGGCCGGCGGCAGCGTCGCCCAATAGGGCACGTCGTAGCGGTCCATCAGGATCGCCGCCGTGTAGGCGCCGATCGCATAGAAGGCGCTGTGGCCGAGCGAGAACTGGCCGTTGAACCCGGTCAGCAGGTTGAGGCCGAGGATGGCGATGGCGTAGACCAGCGCCTGGGTCAGCTGGAAGACGGTGAAGTTCTTCACCAGGAACGGCAGCGCCAGCGCGACGGCGATGCCAGCGAGCAGCCAGATCAGGCGCCAGCCGCGGATCGAGATGCCGGCAAGATGCCCGGACGGCGGAAGGCGCCGCGGCTGGTGCTGGACCGTCTCGGCGGGATGCGTCATGTCCGTCTGCATCGTCATACCCGGGTCACCGTCCTGCGTCCGAAGAGCCCGCTCGGCCGGATCATCAGCACGCCGACGATCAGGATGAGGGCGATGGTGAGCCGCAGCTCGCTGCCGAAATAGGGGATGAAGGTGCCGGCGATATTCTCCACGACGCCGACCGCGAAGCCGCCGACCACCGCGCCGCCCGGGCTGTTCAGGCCGCCGACCACGGCGCCGGCGAAGCCGTACAGGATGATGCCCAGCATCATGTTCGGCTCGAGGAAGACGACGGGCGCGATCATCATGCCCGCCACCGCGCCGATCGCCGACGCCATGCCCCAGCCGAGCGCCACCATCCAGCCGACGCGCACGCCGACGAGACGGGCCGATTCCGGGTTCTGCGCTGCCGCGCGCATCGCCAGCCCGACCGAGGTGAAGCGGAAGAACATGTAGAGCAGGCCGAGGAGGACCAGGGTAACCAGCACCATGCCCGTCTGGTGCGCGCCGATGAAGGTGCCGATGTGCAGCCATTCCGGGAACGGGCTGGGGAACACCTTGATGGTGAACTCCCAGAAGAAGCCGGCGAGGCTGTTGAAGATCGAGAAGAGCGCGATGAAGACCACGACGTGGCTCAGTACGGGTGCGTTCTGGATCGGTTTGAAGACGATCCGCTCGACCAGAACGCCGCCGGCGAAGGAAATCGCGATGGTCAGGAAGAAGGCGGCCCAATAGGGCATGCCCCAGGTGATGAGCTGCCAGGCAATGAAGGTCGAGAACATCGCCATCTCGCCCTGGGCGAAATTGAAGTGGTCGATCGCCTGGTAGATCATGACCACCGCGAGCGCCATGCAGGCATAGATGCCGCCCGTGGCCAAGCCGGCGAGGATCTGGTGTAGGAGAAGATCCATCGCGCTAATACCCCAGGTACGATCTGCGGACGCTCTCGTCCTCGCGGATCTCCGTCGCCGGACCCGACATCACGACGCGTCCGGTCTCGAGCAGGTACGCGTGGTCGGCCAGTTCCAACGCCAGCGACGCATTCTGTTCGACGAGCAGCATGGACACGCGGCTCTCGCGGTTGATCTGCTTCAGGATGCCGAAGAGCTCGCGAACGATCAGCGGTGCCAGGCCGAAGGACGGTTCGTCGAGCAGCATCAGCCGCGGCCGCAGCATCAGCGCCCGGCCCACCGCCAGCATCTGCTGCTCGCCGCCAGACAGTGTGCCCGCCTGTTGGGCGCGGCGCTCCTTCAGGCGCGGGAAATGGCCGTAGACGCGGTCGATGTCGTCAAGAACCTCGCGCCCGCCGCCGCGCGTAATCGCGCCGAGGCGCAGATTCTCCTCGACCGTCAGGCGCACGAAGGTGCCGCGCCCCTCCGGCACGTGCGCGATGCCCAGCCGGACCACGTCCTCGGTGGCGCGGCCGCGGATCGGCTTGCCGTCGAAGCGGATCTCGCCCGCCGTGCGGATCATGCCGCAGACGGCGCGCAGCGTCGTCGTCTTGCCGGCGCCGTTGGCGCCGAGGATGGTGGTGACCGAACCTTCGTGGAGGTCGAAGTCCAGGCCGTGCAATGCGCGGGTCTGGCCGTAGAAGGCTTCCAGGCCGCGTGTTTCCAGTAGAGCCGTCATCGGCCTTCCGTCCCGAGATAGGCGCGGATCACGTCCTCGTTCCGCTGGATCTCGGCGGGCGTGCCCTGGGCGATCTTGCGGCCGAAATCGAGCGCTACGACCCGGTCGGAGACGGCCATGACCAGGCTCATGTGATGTTCGACCAGCAGCACCGTCACGCCGCGGTCGGCGCGGATCTGCCGGATCAGGCGGCCGAGTTCGTCGACCTCCTCGTGGTTCAGCCCGCCCGCCGGCTCGTCGAGGAGCAGGAGGCGGGGGCGGCTGGTCAGTGCGCGCGCCAGTTCGACCCGCTTCTGGGTGCCGAACGGAAGCCCTGCGACCGGCAGGTGGGCGACCGCCTGGAGGTCGAGATAGTCGATCGCTTCCCACGCGGCGTCCTCGAGGGCCCGGTTCGCACGCCGCGACCAGGGCAGTCCAAGCGCATCGCTGAAGAAATCGCCGCGTGTGCGCGTGTGCCCGCCGATCATCACGTTCTGCAGGACCGTGAGCGTGCGGAACAGCGCGACGTTCTGGAACGTGCGGCCGATTCCGGCCTCGGCCATGCGGTGCGGCGAGCGCTGCAGGATCGGCTGGCCGTCGAAGACGATACGGCCCTCGTTCGGCGTGTAGAGCCGAGAGAGGCAGTTGAACATCGTCGTCTTGCCGGCCCCGTTCGGGCCGATCAGCCCGAGAACCTCATGCTCCCTGATCTCAAAGGAGACCTTGTCGAGCGCCACGATGCCGCCGAATCGGACGACCACGTCGCGTACTTCCAGCAGAGTCCGCCCCGGCGCGGCCGCGGCCGGACGCTTCAGCGGCTGGACGGTACCCATCGCGCCATCCCCATGTCGCAGAAAGGAGGGCGGACGGGGGGATGGGCGCACTGCGCACGCGCTCTCTGGACCATGTTCTCTCCCTGGATCCCCGCTGTTCGCGGGATGCCCGGTCTCTGGAGCCGGGCTTAGTTGCATCCATAGTGACGGGGAGGTGCCGCGCCCGCAACTGGCTTCGCATGGCGGCGGGCCGTCTCCGCAAGCGCGTGCACGGTCGTATTGACACTCATTCGCAGATGGCCTATCGGTCGTGCCGTTACGGACTACCCTCCGGTTCCCCTTTCCCACGGAGCCCGCGTTGTACGTCTGCATCTGCAATGCGCTGAACGAGCGCAAGGTGAGGGAGGCGATGGCCTCCTGTCCGGGCTCCGTCGCACGGATCTACAAGCATCACGGCTGCGTGCCGCAGTGCGGCAAGTGCGTGCCGGTGCTGCGCGACATGGTTCGGGAGTGCGGTTTCACGTTGACGCCGGAGCCGCTGCCGGCGGCTTAACCAAGTCGGGTGCGCGCGGCCGGGCAGGAGCGGAGAGCCCGGCCCTGAAAGCTCTCCTCCGGCGCGTATCGCGCCGGCGCGTCCGGTTCAGCCGGCGCGGCGCGAGACGTTGAAGCGGAAGTGGAACACGTCACCATCCTGGACGACGTAGTCGCGGCCTTCCTGCCGCATCTTGCCGGCGTCCTTCGCACCCTGCTCGCCCTTGCACGCGACGAAGTCGGCGTAGGCGATGGTTTCGGCACAGATGAACCCGTGCTCGAAATCGGTGTGGATCACGCCGGCCGCCTGCGGCGCCTTGCTGCCTCGGGTGAGGGTCCAGGCCCGTGCTTCCTTCGGGCCGACGGTGAAGAAGGTCAGCAGGCCCAGCAGATCGTGACCGGCGCGGATGACGCGGTTGAGGCCGGGCTCGGTGAGATCCAGGCTTTCCAGGAACTCCTGCTTGTCGGCCGGATCGGCGAGTTGCGAGACTTCGGCCTCGATGGCCGCGGAGATCACGACGTGCGCCGCGCCCTCGGCGGCGGCCTTCTCGGCGACCCGCGCCGACAGGGCGTTGCCGGATGCAGCGGATCCTTCCTCGACATTGCATACGTAGAGCACCGGCTTCGCCGTCATCAGCTGCAGCTGGTCGACGCGGGGCTGCAGCAGCGGGTCCACCTTCACGGTGCGGGCCGGGCGGCCGTCGCGCAGCGCGGCCAGGATCGGCTCCATCACCGCGACCTGCTCCTTGGCCTCGCGATCGGTTCCGCGCGCCCGCTTGACCGCTTGGTCGTAGCGCCGCTCGATGCTGTCCAGGTCGGCGAGCATCAGTTCGGTCTCGACCGTCTCGGCGTCGCGGATCGGGTCGATCGAGCCCTCGACGTGGGTGACTTCGCCGCCGTCGAAGCAGCGCAGCACGTGCGCGATGGCGTCGACCTCGCGGATGTTCGCGAGGAACTGGTTGCCCAGGCCTTCGCCGCGGCTGGCGCCGCGGACGAGGCCGGCGATGTCGACGAACTCGAGCTGGGTCGGGATGATCTTCGCCGACTTGGCGATCGCCGCCAGCGTGTCGAGGCGCGGGTCGGGAACGGACACCCGGCCGACGTTCGGCTCGATGGTGCAGAACGGATAGTTCGCCGCCTCCGCGGCCGCGGTCGCCGTCAGCGCGTTGAAGAGAGTCGACTTGCCGACGTTCGGCAGCCCGACGATGCCGCAGTTGAAGCCCATGACGTCCGAAGTCCCCGGCTGGTGCGCCGCACTAGCGCGGCGGCTGCGTGAGCAGCGCCACGCGATTCATGAAGTTGGCCGCGTCGCCCGCCGCGATCAGCGGTGCGGCGTCGGCGACGGCATCCAGCATCGCTTCCAGCCACTCCGCGTCGGCCTTGGCGAAGTCGTTGAGCACCCAGCCCGTCACGCGATCGGGATGGCCCGGATGCCCGATGCCGATGCGGACCCGCCAGTAGTCGTTGCCGAGATGGGCGTCGATGCTGCGCAGGCCGTTGTGACCGGCCGCACCGCCACCCTGCTTCACCCGCACCTTGCCGGGCGCCAGGTCAAGCTCGTCATGCATGACCACCACGTCCGGCGGCGCCAGCTTGTAGAAGCGCGCTGCGGCGCCCACGGACCGACCCGACTCGTTCATATAGGTCAGCGGCTTCAGCAGCGCGACCCGCTCGTTGCCGAGACGGCCCTCGCTGACCTCGCCCTGGAAGCGCTGCCGGAACGGCGGGAAGCCATGGCGCGAGGCGATCGCATCCATGGCCAGGAACCCGACATTGTGGCGGTGACGGGCGTATTTCGGGCCGGGATTGCCCAGTCCGACGAGAAGCCGCATCGCAGCCGACTGCTATTCCTGCTCGCTCTCGGCCTCTGCTGCCCTGGCTTCGGCCGCGTCGGCCTCCGCTTCCGCTTCCTCGTTGACGACGGTCGGCGCCGCGATCGTGGCGACGGTGAAGTCGCGGTCGGTGATCGCCGGGGTGACGCCCGACGGCAACGTCGTCGCGCTGATGTGGATGCTGTCGCCGATCTGCAGGCCCGACAGGTCGAAGTCGACCGAGTCCGGGATCTTGTCGGGATCGCAGACCAGTTCGACCTCATGCCGGACGATGTTCAGCATGCCGCCGCGCTTCAGGCCGGGGGACTGCTCTTCGTTGAGGAAGTGGACCGGCACCTCGACGGTGATCTTTTCGCCGGCGCGAACGCGCTTGAAGTCGATGTGCAGCGGCTTGTCGGAAACCGGGTGCACCTGGAGGTCCTGCGCGACCACGCGCATCGACTTGCCGTCGACCTTCAGGTCCCAAAGGTGGCTGAAGAAGCCGCCCTTGTTCATCAGCCGGATCAGCGCGCGCTCCTCGACCGTGATCATCATCGGCTGGCCGTCGCCGCCATAGACGATGCCGGGGACGCGGCCTTCGCGCCGGGCGACCCGCGCCGTGCTGGTGCCGGCGGTCCCCTTGACCGCGGCTTCGATGGTGACGACTTCGCTCATTCTTCACTACTCCTCAGGCACCGCGCCTTCGCGCGGCGCTCATATGGTCCAAAGCGTCGGATTTCGCCAGCCCCAAGCCATCGAAGGCGTTCGGACGGCGCCGGCCGCTGCATGCGTCAGTCGAACAGGCTGGAAACCGACCGCTCCTCGGAGATCCGGCGCATGGCCTCGCCCAGCAGCGGTGCGATCGTCAGCTGCCGCAGGTTGCTGGCGACCCGCACGGCTTCCGTCGCCTGGATACTGTCGGTCGTGACGAGCAACTCGATCGGCGAGGAGGCGACCCGCGCGACCGCACCGCCCGAGAGCACCCCATGCGTCACATAGGCGGAAACCGCGGTGGCCCCCGACTTGCGCAGGGCGACCGCCGCGTTGCAGAGCGTGCCGGCGGAATCGACGATGTCGTCGATCAGGATGCAGCGTCGACCCTCGACGTCGCCGATGATGTGCATGACTTCGGAGACGCCGGCGCGCTCGCGGCGCTTGTCGATGATGGCCAGGTCGCACTCCAGCCGCTTCGCCACCGCCCGGGCGCGCACGACGCCGCCGACGTCCGGCGAGACGATGACGAGATCGTCGCCGTTGTACCGTTCCTGGATGTCGCGCACGAAGACCGGCGCGGAATAGAGGTTGTCCGTCGGGATGTCGAAGAAGCCCTGGATCTGGCCGGCATGCAGGTCCATCGTCAGCACGCGGTCGGCGCCGGCGACGGTGATCAGGTTCGCCACCAGCTTCGCCGAAATCGGCGTGCGCGGCCCCGTCTTACGATCCTGGCGCGCATAACCGAAATAGGGGAGGACCGCCGTCACCCGGCGTGCCGACCCGCGACGCAGCGCGTCGAGGGTGACCAGGAGCTCCATCAGATTGTCGTTGGCCGGGAAGGACGTCGACTGGACGATGAACACGTCCTCGCCGCGCACGTTCTCCTCGATCTCGACGAAGACCTCCAGGTCGGAGAACCGCTTGATCGTGGCCGCTGTGAGCGGGAGGTTCAAATAGGCGCTGATCGCCGCGGCGAGCGGGCGATTGCTGTTTCCGGCTAGGATCTTCATCGCGGTCCCTAATCGACGCCGCCGGCCCGAAAGGATGTCGCCGCGCGAGGCGGACCTAGGGGCTTCTGCGACCTGCAGCTCATGGGATGTCGCGGTGCGGGCGGCCCCCGAACCGAGCGCGCGCAAAATAGCAACGCGGCCTTGACGTGTAAACCGGCTTAGCGCGCTGGTGTTCCGCCGGCCCTCGTTGCCGGCAGATCCTGGCGCACCAGCCGCGCGATGCCATCGGCGGCGTTGCTGGCGACGACCGGTGCCACGGGCGTCCAGCTGCTGGCGGTCGCGCCGCGCGGCACGGTGTTGGACTGCGACACGACGCCCAGTTCGCGCCCGTCCGGCCACCGCACCTGCCAACTGATCGATACCTTCTCCTGTGTATCGCCCACCGGCTCGACCAGGACGTCGCCGAAGACGATCAGGCCCTCGGCGTCGATGCCGTCGGCGACGCGCAGTCCATGGCCGCGCAGGGCGCTGCGCAACGCGTCGGCGAGGACCTCGCGGCCGTCGCTGGGCGCGCCCTCCACCGGCAGAACGGACACGACCGGGATCGCCGTCCTCGACGCTGCCGCAGGCCGGGTCAGCGGACGGCGCCCGGCCCCCGCGAGCGCTTCGTTCACCTGCCGCACGATGTTCGACAGGGCGCCGGGATTCTCCTGGACGATACGGCCGGGGGCGAGCGCCGCCGTACCCGTGAAGCTCGCGAGCGGCCGCCCTTCCGGATCCGCCAGCGTCCAGGCGATGAAGGTGGGGGTACCGGTATTGCCTGTCGCCAGGTCCGCTTGGCCGACCAGCGTCGCCTGGGCACGGCCGGCGCTCGCCGTCGTCGCGGGTATGCCCTGGGCCTGGAGTGCGCCCGTGATGGCCTTGCGCAGTTCCGCGTCGATCGCCTGCGGCAGTCCCTGGATGGGTGCCACCATAACCCCGGTCGCCGCCGGCACGGCGGCGAGGGCCTCGTCGTCCATCGACGCGAAGACGCGAGGCGTCGGATCGCAGGCCCCGAGCGCGAGCAGGCAGAGGAGGGCGAGGACGCGACCGCAGATCCGCATGTCAGATCAGGACACAGCTGGCGAGCGCACCCAGCGTCAGCATCGCGAAGAACAGGATGAGATGCGGCATGCGGGTCCTGCCTAACCGTCCAGCACGATCGCCGACACGCCTCGGCCGTAATCCGGCTCGCCGCGCAGGCAGGAGCGCCGATAGCTGAAGAAGCGGTTCTCGTCGGCGCAGGTGTCGGCCGTGACCACGTCGACGCCCGCCAGAGCGAGGCGATCCAGGCGCTCGCCGACATAGCGCGGCAGGTCGAACATGTGATGCCCCGGTTTCGCCGAGGTCGTGAAGAACCGCGCATTGGAAGGATCGGCCTCGACGAACCGGGCGCGGAACTCGGGCCCAACCTCGTAGGACGCCGGCCCGATCGCCGGGCCGACGACGGCACGAATGCGGTCGCGCCGGGCGCCCAGGCCGCACATGGCGGCAACGGTCGCCTCGACGATGCCGCCCAGTGCGCCCTTCCATCCGGCGTGGGCGGCTGCGACGACGCCGGCATCCGGCTCGGCGAACAGCACCGGGGCGCAGTCGGCGGCCAGTGCACCCACGACGACCCCGGGGGTCGAGGTCACCAGGCCGTCGGCGCTCGGCGGGCTATCCGCTTCCCATGGCCGGTCGACGACCAGGACCTTGTCACTGTGTATCTGATAGGCCGTCGTGAGCGAATCGCGCGGTGCTCCCAGGCTGGCGGCGACGCGCCGCCGGTTCTCGACTACCGCGTCACGGTCGTCGGCGGAGCCCAGGCCACAGTTCAACGAACCATAGAGTCCTTCGCTCACGCCGCCCTGGCGGGTGAAGAACCCGTGGCGTACGCGGGGACTCTCGGAGAGCAGATCGACCGCGATCACCTTGCTTCGCCTCCCTGGGATGGACCTGCGCCCGTCGGTGCCGTCAGCTCGAACCCGGCGGGCGTCGTCTGACCGGGGGCGATGACCGCCAGCGCCTTGAACAAGGTGCCCATCTCGCCCGGTGCGATCAAGCGGCGGCACGCGGCTTCGACCTGTGCAGCCTTGGCCGGTGCCGCCCGTGCCAGCGTCGCCGCGCGTGTCTCTATGCCGAGACGGCGCAAGAGCGTGCCCTGATCGACGGGACCCAGGACGGTCGCGCCCGCCTCGCCGGCGGCGCGTGCGACGGCTTCGAAATCGACATGGGCGGTTATGTCGGCCTCCCCGGCGGCCTCCAGCACGGGCACGTGACGGTGATTGCGCACCGCCTGGAGCGTGTCGCCCGCGGCGCTGCGGGCATGGCCGTAGTCGACGAACAGCGCAGCACCGCCGGCTGCTCGAATGCGGGCCGCCACCGTCCCGGCCAGTGCGATCGCCGGTGGGCAGAGTTCCGCGACTGCGCCCAGGGGGGCTCCCGAGGCCGCCGGCGACAGCGCGTCGGCCAGTGGGGAGCGGCCGGGGGCTACCGTGAAATGGAACGCGCCGTCGTGCCAGCCGATCATCCGCTCGTGCCAGCCCGCCGGCATCCGCACGAACTGCCGAATCGGCAAGGCGTCGAGGAACTCGTTGGCGAGCAGCAGCATCGGGGCCGGCGGCACGCTCTCGACCCCGTCATGCCAGGCGACGGGAACTTCAACCGTGGCGAGGGTGGCGCGCTGCGCCGCGCGGAGGGGCGGGCTCGTCTCGACCAGATGTACCGAAAGCGCGGCCAGGAAGCCGGGCACGCCGCGTGCCGCGCGCAGCGCATCGCTCATCAGCGTCCCGCGCCCCGGCCCCAGTTCGACCAACGCCACCTTCGCGGGCCGACCCATCGCGAGCCACCGCTCGGCGCACCACAGGCCGAGCAGTTCCCCGAACATCTGGCTGATCTCGGGTGCAGTGACGAAGTCACCGGCGGTGCCGAACGGGTCGCGACGCATGTAGTAGCCGTGGCGCGGATGGCCGAGCGCCTCGGCCATGAACGCGGCGACCGTGATCGGTCCCTGCTGCGCGATCCGCCGGCGCAGCAGGTCTGCCAGCGGCGTGGTCACCCCGGCACGGGGTTGTGCCGCCGCGCGCGCACGATCAGGAACAGGCCGGCGAGCAGCAGCGGCACGGACAGGATCTGCCCCATCGTGACGCCGCCGGCCAGGAAGCCGATGAAGGCGTCCGGCTGGCGGAAGAACTCAGCCGTCATCCGCGCGAGCGCGTAGCCGGCGAGAAAGACACCGCCGAGGCAGCCGGGCCGTTCGCGGATCGCGCGATTGCGCGACAGGGCGAAGAGCAGCACGAAGAGCACGATACCCTCCAGTGCGGCCTCGTAGAGCTGGCTCGGATGGCGGGGCACCTGCTGCGGATCATTCGGGAAGACGAACGCCCATGGCACGTCCGCGGGCCGGCCCCAGAGTTCGCTGTTCACGAAATTCGCCACGCGGCCGAGAAAGATGCCGATCGGTGCAGCGCAGGCGATCGCATCGCCGACGCGCAGCGGATGCAGGGCGTTGCGGCGCGAGAACAACCAGCCTGCGATCAGCACGCCGAGCAGGCCGCCATGGAAGGACATGCCGCCGTGCCAGACCGCGAGCGCCTCAAGCGGATGCCCGAGATAATAGCCCGGCTGGTAGAACAGCACGTAGCCGAGGCGGCCGCCCAGGATTACCCCCAGCGTCACCCAGACGAGCAGGTCGTCCACCTGCTCGCGCGACATGATCGTCGGCGGCAGGGCGGAGAGATGGCGCACGTAACGCCAGCCGATCATCAGCCCGCAGATATAGGCGAGTGCGTACCAGCGGATGGCGAACGGTCCGATCTCGACCAGGACCGGATCGATCATCGGAAAGGGGAGGGCGAGGGCCATGAGTTCCGGTTCTGGTCAGCGGTAGGTGTCCGGAGCGGAGAGGAAGTCGCGGACATACCGCCCCACGCCGTCTTCCAGGCTGGTGAACGGCCGATCGAATCCGGCCGCGCGCAGGCGCTCCGTGCGTGCCTGCGTGAAATACTGGTACCGGCCGCGCAGCGCCTGCGGCATGTCGACATACTCTATGTTCGGCGGACGGTCGAGCGCGGCGAAGACGGCACCCGCGAGGTCGGCGAAGCTGCGGGCGGTGCCGGTGCCCACGTTGAACAGGCCACTCACGGCGGGATCGTCGAGCAGCCAGAGCATCACGTCGACGCAGTCCTCGACCCAGATGAAGTCGCGTAACTGCCCGCCGTCTGCGACGTCGGGCCTGTCCGAACGGAACAGCCGGACCGGTTCGCCAGCGGCGATCTGTTCATAGGCCTGGACCACGACGGAGCGCATCCCCTCCTTGTGGTACTCGTTCGGACCGTAGACGTTGAAGAACTTCAGGCCGGCCCACTGCGCGGGCTTGGCGTCGCCGCGCCCGGTCAGCCGAACGAAGCGGCGATCGGCCGCCAGCTTGCTCCACGCATAGCCGTTCAGCGGACGCAGCCGGCCCAGCGCTTCCGGCGACGGATCGTCGTCGAAGCCCTGGGTGCCGTCGCCGTAGGTGGCCGCCGACGAGGCATAGACGAAGCGCACGCCGTGCTCGGCACACCACTGCCAGAGGGCGAGGGTCGGGGCGAGGTTGCAGTCGACGAGGCGGTCGGCGTCGGTCTCGCGCGTGTCGCTGATCGCACCCAGATGGAAGACCAGCCTCACTTCCTCCGCATGCGCGGCGAGGAAGTCGAAGAGCCGTTCCGGCGGGAGGATGTCGGCGATCTCGCGCTTGGCGATGTTCCGCCACTTGCCGCCGCTCCCCAGCCGGTCGCAGACGACGAGATCGCGTTCGCCGCGCGCTTCCAGCGCCGCCAGCAGGTTGGACCCGATGAAGCCGGCACCTCCGGTGACGACGATCATGCGCGGAGCACCTTGATCAAGGAAACAGGGCCGGGACCGCGGCCGCCGACCGACGATAGAGTGGCTGTGCCGCGTTGCGCCCGTAGCCGCGGATACCCAAATCCAGCCGAAGGCTAGAGCGAGGGCTTCGACGATGCAAACCAACAACCGGTTCTTCGACGACATCGCGCGGGTCGCCAACGGCGCGATGGGTGCCGCGGCAGGGCTGCGCACCGAGGTCGAAGCTCTGGTGCGCGATCGCATGCAGCGCCTGCTCGCCGACATGGACCTGGTGCGGCGCGAGGAGTTCGAAGTCGTCAAGGCGATGGCGGCGAAGGCGCGCAGCGAGCAGGAAGACCTCGCGGCGCGTGTCGCCGCGCTTGAGGAGGCCCTGGCGCAGAAGGCGGCTGCCGCATCCGAGGATCGTGCGCCCACCAGGTGAAACCGCAGCCCCTGGGGTGGCGGCTGCGCAGGAACACAATATATCGGATCGCGCTTGCGTGTGATTCGGGCTTTTGGCACGCTACTGCCGTGGTGTTTCGGCCGGGATCGCGTATGAGGTCCCGAATCGGGCTCAGCCGCAGCGTGACAGGGGCGCCGCCGGCGCCGAAACCGTCCGAACATGTGCCCAGGGGGGCAATGGCATGAGGGAACTCCTCGCCGAGTCGACAGGTGTCCCGGCCAATCCGCTGGACCTGATCGAGGAGATCGTGACGTCCAACGACTGGGCGTTCGACCGGACCAGCGACAACGAATTGGTTGCCGGGATTCGCGGCCGCTGGACCGAATACGACCTCTTCTTCGCGTGGCGCGAGGAGATGAGTCTCCTGCAGTTCTGCTGTGCCTGCGAGATGGCGGTGGCCGCGCCGCGCCGGGCGCCCGTCAACGAACTCCTCTCGATCGCCAACGACAAGCTTTGGCTCGGCCATTTCGCCGTCGTGCCCGAGGACAATCTCCTGACCTTCCGCCATGCGATCCTGCTCCGCGGCGCGCGCGGCGCCAGCGTCGAGCAGCTGGAGGATCTGGTCGACCTCGCCATCGCCGAGAGCGATCGCTTCTACCCTGCCTTCCAGTTCTGCATCTGGGGCGGAAAATCGCCGCGCGATGCGATCACGGCGGCGATGCTGCAGCCTGTGGGAGAAGCGTGATCATGGCGGTCGGTGCGAAGATGCTGCTCGTCGGCTGCGGCAAGATGGGCGGGGCCATGCTGACAGGCTGGCTCGAACGGCGGATCGTCGAGCAGGTCGTGGTCGTGGAGCCTGCCGCCGCTTCGGTCGCGGGCTTCCGCGACAAGCCGGGTGTCTTCCTGTCCAAGGGAATCGAGGGGGTGGCGCCGCACTTCCAGCCGGACATCGTGGTGTTTGCGGTGAAGCCGCAGTCGATGGACGAGGTGGTGCCGGACTATGGGCGCTTCGTCCGGCCGCAGACCGTCTTCCTCAGCATTGCCGCGGGCAAGCCCGTCGGGTCGTTCGCAGCCCATCTCGGCAGCCGCGCCGCCATCATCCGCGCGATGCCCAATACGCCGGCGGCGGTGGGGCGGGGGATCACGGTCCTCTTCGCCAACCGAAACGTTTCGCCCGAGCAGATGGCGCTCAGCCAGCAGTTGCTCGAAGCCGTCGGCGAGGTCGCCTGGATCGGCGACGAAGCGCTGATGGACGCCGTCACGGCCGTGTCCGGTAGCGGCCCCGCTTACGTGTTTCTGCTGATCGAGGGGCTCGCCGCCGCCGGCGTCAAGGCGGGCCTGTCGCCGGACCTGGCGGCCAAGCTCGCGCGGGCCACCGTATCGGGCTCGGGCGAACTGGCGCGCCTGTCGCCCGAGCCGGCCGACGTGCTGCGCAGGAACGTGACCAGTCCCGGCGGGACGACGGCCGCCGCCCTAGAGGTCTTGATGGCCCCTGATGGGCTCCAGCCGCTCCTCGATGCGGCCGTGGAAGCCGCGACGCGCCGCTCGCGCGAACTGGCCGGCTGAGCGACGGCCGTCTCGGCGTCGTGGGTCCCGAGTCCCCCTGTTTCGGTCCTCGGGGTGCGAGGGTATGCTGCCTCCGCGGGCCGCCTTCCGGCGGCCGTTCATAAGGAGGAGGAGCCCCGTTGGCCAAGATAACCTTCCCGGTGGAAGCCTCGCACATCATGATGTTCGCGCGTGCGATCGGCGACGAGAACCCGGCCTACCACGACGCCGAGAAGGCGAAGCAGACCGATGCCGGCGGCATCGTCGTACCGCCGACTTTTCCCCAGGCTGTCGCCCAGTTCGACCCCGACTATCATCTGCGGCCGAAGCCGGGGCAGCCCTGGTTCGGGTCCGGCAAGACGCCGAGCGGCATCGAGGGCAAGCCGGCGTCCAGCGGCGGCCTGCATGCCGAGCAGCATTTCGAGTTCCACCGCCAGGTCCGTCCGGGCGACGTGCTGACCGTCGAGACGAAGCCCGGCAAGACCTGGGAGAAGGAGAGCAAGCGCGCCGGCAAGCTCACCTTCCGCGAGCGGATCACCGAGTATCGCGATCAGAACGGCGAACTCGTCGTCACCGCGCGGGGCGTCGGCGTGACGACCGAGCGTCCGGTGGACCAGGGCTGAGGGGACGGACGATGGCACTCAAGGCGAGCAAGCTTAAGGTCGGCGATACGCACGAAGAGCGCGTCGTGGAGAACCTGTCGCGCACCCAGATCGTCCAGTACGCCGGTGCGTCGGGCGACTACAACCCGCTGCACACCGACGAGATCTATACGGTCCAGGCGGCAGGATATCCCAGCGTCTTTGCGCACGGGATGCTCACCATGGGCCTGACCGGCAAGATGCTGACCAACTATGTCGGCGCCGGCCGGGTAATCAAGTACGGCGTCCGCTTCACCAATCAGGTCTGGCCGGGCGACACCCTCGACGCGAAGGCGACCGTGGCGGAGATCCGTGAGGAGGGCGGCAAGCATTATGCCGACCTGACGATCTCGACCACCAATCAGGACGGCAAGGAAGTCGTCAGCGGCACGGCGACGGCGCTCATCGACGCCTGACACCTCCGCCGAAGCCGGGTAGGACGGCCGCGCCCCGGAAGCCGATGCGTCGCACCGGGGCGTTCCGCCCGCTCTCGCCGGGCCTTCTGCGGCAAGGGGGACGATATGGACATCAGCCTTTCGCCCGAGGTCGAAGCGTTTCGCGCCGAGGTGCGCGCCTGGGTGCGCGACAACCTGCCGCGCGACATCTGGGAGAAGGTCGACCGCGGCATCGAACTCACGCGCGACGACAATGTTCGCTGGATGCGCATCCTCTCCGAGAAGGGGTGGGTCGCGACGAACTGGGACAAGGCCGACGGCGGTCCCGGTTTCACCACCGAGCAGAAATACGTCTTCGAGGAGGAACTTTTCCTCGCCGGTGCGCCGCGCATCATCCACTACGGCACGCGCATGGTCGGTCCCGTGCTCCTGGCCTTCGGCACGGAGGACCAGAAGCGGCGCTACCTGCCGAAGATCCTGTCGAGCGAAGAGATCTGGTGCCAGGGCTATTCCGAGCCCGGCTCGGGCTCGGACCTGGCCTCGCTGCAGATGAAGGCGGTGCGGGACGGCGATCATTATGTGGTCAGCGGCACCAAGATCTGGACCACCCAGGCCCATTGCGCCGACCGCATGTTCGCTCTGGTGCGCACCTCGACGGAGCCCAAGAAGCAGGACGGCATCACCTGCCTGCTGATCGACCTGAAGGCGCCAGGCGTCACCGTCCGGCCGATCATCACCCTCGACGGTCGGCACATCTTCAACCAGGAATTCTTCGACGACGTACGGGTGCCCGTGGCCGATCGCGTCGGTGAGGAGGGGCAGGGGTGGCGGGTCGCCAAGTACCTGCTCGGGCACGAGCGGTCCAACGGCTCGTTCGTATCGATCGGCAAGCGACTGCTGGCAAAGCTGAAGGCGATCGCCGCCGCCGAGCGCCGTGACGGCGCGCGGCTGATCGACGATCCGGCGTTCCGCCGCAAGGTCGCCGAGTCGGAACAGGAACTCGGCGTGCTGGAGTTCACGTCGTGGCGGACGCTCGCCAGCGCATCCGCCGATCGCCCCGTGGGGCCGGAGGCTTCCGTACTGAAGACCCGGACGGCCGACACGCTGAAGCAGATCAACGAACTGATGATGGAGGCCGGGGCCTACTACGCGCAGCCGTTCGAGCCGAGCGCTATCCGCGGCGGCTGGAACGGCGAGCCGGTGGGGCCGGACTATCTCTTCAGGATGGCGCCGGAATATTTCGAATCGCGCGCGCGCTCGATCGCCGGCGGGTCGAACGAGGTTCAGAAGAGCATTCTGGCGAAGGCGGTTCTCGGTCTCTGACGAACGGTCGGGGCTGTGACCGGATGTCGCGGTAACCGGCGCGTGAACCACAATGGCGTAGCGACGTTGATTGAGTCCGAGTTTGATGTTTAGAGCCGTTCTAAACTAGGAGAGCCAGATGGCTAAGGGCAAGAACACCGCGGATGTCGTGAAGGGCCTCGAACGGGCCGTGGCCAACGCGTACGCACTGACGATCAAGACGCACGCCTATCACTGGAACGTGCAGGGCCCGAACTTCTACGGCCTGCACAAGATGCTGCAGGAGCAGTACGAGGAACTCTTCCCGGCCATCGACGAGATCGCCGAGCGGATGCGGGCCCTCGGCAGCTACGCGCCCGGCGGGCTCGACAGCTTCAAGAAGCTCACCGACCTGTCGGAGCCGAAGCCGGGTGGCACCGATTGGAAGGAGATGGTGGCCGACCTGATCGCCAGCCGGAAGGCGATCATCGAACAGGAGCGCAGCGTCATGGACGCGGCCGACGAGGTGGACGACCAGACCACCGCCGACCTGATGGCCGAGCGCATCGGCAAGCATCAGGAAGCCATCTGGATGATGGAATCCCTGCTGAAGTAAGGCTCCGGCCCTTCTTGGCTCGACGACGCCCTCCCTCGCGGGAGGGCGTTTTCGTTGGGACTGGCCGTCGGCCCGTGCGGCCGGCCCTGCGCCGCTCAGCCCGCACCGGTCTGCCGGCGCCACTCGTAGAGCGACACGGCCGCCGCCGCGGAGACGTTCAGGCTCTCCATCTCCGGCAGGATGGGGATGCGGACCAGCAGGTCGCAGGTCTCGCGCGTCAGGCGACGCATGCCTTCGCCTTCCGCGCCCAGGACCAGCGCGGTGCGGCCGCGCATGTCGTGCGCAGCAATGTCGCCGGTCGCCTCGCCCGCGAGCCCGAGACACCAGAAGCCCCCCGCCTTGAGCGTTTCCAGCGCCCGCTTCAGGTTGACCACACGGATCAGCGGCATGGTCTCCAGTGCGCCTGCCGCCGCCTTCGCCAGTGCGCCGCCCGCCTCGGGAGAGCCGTTCTCCGGCACGACGACCGCCGTGGCGCCGAACGCCGTCGCGCTCCGCAGCACGGCGCCGACATTCTGTGGATCCGTGACCTGGTCCAGGACGACGACCAGCGTGTGCGGCCGGTCCTGCGCCATGTCGACCGCATCCTCGATGCCGAGTGCCGGCAGCGCCTCGACCTCCGCCGCTATGCCCTGATGGACCGCGCCCCGCGGGAGATGCCGTTCGATCCCCGCCTTGTCCGACTCCGTGATCGTGACGCCGGCCGCACCGGCGGCGCGTGCCTCGGCCGCCGCTTCGGGCAGGGCGAGAATACGCCGCACGCGCCGTCGCGGGTTTCGCAGCGCGGCCGCAACGGCGTGGGTACCGTACAGCCAGAGCAGCCCCCTCTCCTGCGCTCTCGGCTTGTTTCGGGTGTGGTCCTCGGTCTTGCGCTTCGCCATCCGCTTCTCTATGTTCCGCTCGCTTTGCCGGGGCGGTCCGTCGGCCCATCCTCAAAAGGGACGGGAAGATGGCCGCTCTCGGCATTTTCGCATTGCCTGTTGAGACATCGTCTTTTAGACCTTTCCGCCCTTGTGGCGTAAGGGCACAGGGACGGCGGAGGGGTGCCCGAGTGGCTAAAGGGGGCGGACTGTAAATCCGCTGGCGTACGCCTACGTTGGTTCGAATCCAACCCCCTCCACCAAATCTCGCGCCTGGCGTGCGGGTGTAGCTCAATGGTAGAGCCCCAGCCTTCCAAGCTGGTTGTGCGGGTTCGATTCCCGTCACCCGCTCCAGGCGCCGGCCGTAGCGGTCGGCGGGGTGAGTGTCGAGTTGAATGGTAGCGGCGGCCGTTCGCCGCGGGATCTGTGTCCGTAGACGCGTCGAGAAGAGTACGAGCCATGGCGAAGGCAAAGTTCGAGCGGAACAAGCCGCACTGCAACATCGGAACGATCGGCCATGTCGACCATGGCAAGACGTCGCTAACGGCCGCGATCACGAAGATCCTGGCCGAGACGGGCGGTGCGAAGTTCACGGCGTACGACCAGATCGACAAGGCGCCTGAAGAGAAGGCGCGCGG
>NZ_JBEPTK010000022.1 GCF_040549485.1 Constrictibacter sp. MBR-5 | reverse complement strand
GCCTACGGCTCCGCATCACCCAGGACGGCAGCGAGCACTTCAGGGGGTCAATATTGCAAGCCGATACGGGGTCAGCTTTGAACGCCGTTTGACAGGGCTCCTCGAACCCATGCGTGGAGACTGCCCGTGACGAGCGCTCCTGCGCCGTCTGACTGTCTAGGTGTGTAGTCCCGGATTCTGATGGTGCATCATCGATCCTGAGGCGTCAGGAGGAGGATGCATTTTGGGAAGCGTTCTTCACGGCAGCGCCCGCACGACGCCGCGTATTCGTAGCGAACTCCAAGCGTCGCAAGAGAGCAGCCGGACCTTTGCCACCCGCTACAGCCTGAATCCCAAGACCGTGCGCAAGTGGCGCAAGCGGACCACGACAGCCGATGCGCCGATGGGTCCGAGGGCGCCGAAGAGCACGGTGCTGACGCCCGCCGAGGAAGCCATCGTCGTTGCCTTCCGCCAGAAGACCCTGCTTCCGCTGGACGACGTGTTGGGCTGCCTGAGGGACGCCTCCCCAACCTCAGCCGCAGCGCCTTGCACCGCTGCCTGCAGCGCCACGGCATCTCCCGGCTGCCGGTCGAGGAGACCAAGGAGCAGCGCAAGCGGTTCAAGACCTACGAGATCGGCTACGTCCACATCGACAGTTGCGAGCTGCGCCACGCCGACGGCAAGCTGATCATGTTCCTTGCCATCGACCGGGTCTCGAAATTCACCTGCGTCGAGTTCCACGACAAGGCCGGCAAGATGGCGGGATCGGCCTTCCTCAGGAACGTGATCGAGGCCTTCCCCTACAAGATCCACACCGTGCTCACCGACAATGGGATAGCCTTCGCCGACCTGCCCAAGCATCGCGACAGCCACGGTCACGGCTCGCCGGGTGGCCACATCTTCGGCCGCGTCTGTATCGACAATGGCATCGAGCACCGCTTGACCAAGCCCTACCATCCCTGGACCACTGATGTGATCGACAAGGGGTCTCTTGGTATTTTCCGGTATTATTTATCGGCGCACTGGCGACCGCGTGGCGAAGAGCAGGGCGTGAGGTGCGGGCCCTGCCGCGCAGCCTCTATCGTCGCACCTCGGTTGCGGCGCCGGTGCGCACCTTCTTTGGCCCTCGCGGAGTCCAGCCCGCGACGAAGCGGGCGTAGGCTGTTTCGGCCTGCTCGACCCACCGCCGCTCCTCTTCCCGGCGGTTCTTGATGTTGTAGGCATTGGCTGCTCCTTTCTGGCCGCGGGCCGCCGGGTAGCCGGCCTTCAACTCGAGATCGCGAAGCTTCTTTGCGTGAAGCGAAGGACGGGCCCAGACGTAGCTCTCGCCCTTGCTCAGGAGGTGCCAGATCACGATCGCGAGCTTGCGGGCGGTCGCGACGGCCGCCACGTGCTGGCCGCGTCTCGCCCTGATCCGCAGGAAGAAGGCGCGCAGAGGGCCCGGCGCTCGGGCAGCCGCCCAAGCGGCTTCGACCAACATGCCGCGGGCATGACCGCGGCCCTGCTTGGTGATCCGTCCGTGGTAGGCCGGTCCCGGCCCCGATTGATGCACGCTCGGGTTCAGGCCGAGGTAGCTGACCAGCCTCCGGGGCGCTGTGAAGCGCGTCACGTCGCCGATGGCCGCCATCATGGCGAGCGCCACGATCATGTCGATGCCGGGGACCGTCATCAGTCGCTTGGCACCCTCGTCCGCCAGGGCGGAGAAGGCGAGATCACGCTCGATTACCTTAAGATCCTCGCCGAGCCGGTCGAACTCGCGCAGATGCCGCTCGATGGCGAGCCGCTCGTCCTCCGGCACGACCTGCTCGACCAGCCAGACCCGGCCCTTCGCCCCGCAGAGGTCGGCGTGAGGGCAGGACGGAACCAGATGCGCGTGCAGGATCGACTGGATGATGTTCTTCAGCCTGGATCGCTGCCGGACGATCTGGTTGCGGCGCGTGACCTGCCGGCGCAGTGCCTGGGTCGGCTCGTCGGCTACCCACACTTCCGGCAGGAACCCGCTCGCATAGAGCTGAGCCAGGACGCCCGCGTCGATCGTGTCGGTCTTGATCTTCGCATGCGCGATCAAGCGCACCTGTTTCGGGTTTGCGATCACGACCCGCTTCACGTGCGGTGCCATGACGGCTGCCACCGCCGCAGCATTGCCGGTCGCCTCGACGACCACGATGTCGTCCGGCGAGAGTTGACCGGCGAAGGCGGCGAGCCGATCGCGACGCATGTCGATGCGCCCCAGCCGCTTGAGTTTGCCGTCCTGCCAGGCCACCGCCTCCGCGAAAGCTCGGTGGATATCCAATCCGATGATGCGCATGGCTGCTCCCTCTCTGGCTCGTCAAGACGGGAGCTGGCGGGCAACACGACATCTACTGATCCGCGCTCGCGGCGCATCCGGGAAAGTCGCAAGGGGCGGCCATGTAACGAGCTCGGGCTCACAGCCCAGGGTCTATCGACGGCCTGCCCGCACCTTCGTGCTCCCGGTGCCCCGCGTCCCAGATGGGCTCACCATAGAGCCGTCTCCCGAGGAGAACAGCCGGACGTGAAGGCACCGCAGTTCACATACCGGATAACGGCCAAGCCGAGCGGATGAACCGCACGATCAAGGACGCGACCGTCAAGCGCTTCCACTACGACAACCACGACCAGCTCCGGCAGCATCTCGCAGACTTTGTCGCCGCCTACAACTTCGCCCGCCGCCTGAAGACCCTACGCGGCCTCACGCCTTACGAAGCGATCTGCAAAGCCTGGACAGACGACCCCTCCAGGTTCATCCATGATCCGCACCATCAAACTCCGGGACCAAACATCTAGGCATTAACGTGCGCAGGCGTGCTCTGGAAAGTAAAATTGACGGCCGTCAGCCTCGCTGGATACGAGCCAGGGAGGGTCAGCGACGCGGCCGACTAAGTCAATTCGCTCGCCCGGGCTCAGAAACGGGCCTAGCATTGCCGAAGGGTCCGGCGCACGATACGCTTGCGTCGACCGCTGCACGACGCAACTATCCGACAGCGGATAAACTTCGACCTTATGCTGCAGCAACCTCGGTTCAACCAGGGTGTCTCCCATAAACCACCACAATGCGCTTGCTCCCAAGGCGCAGAAGATTACGACACTGGTAGCAAGCATCGACCGCCTCTTCCGGCCACCCTTCAGTTTCTTGTGTCCACTGGGTACGTCCGCCTTCTGCTCCGGATCCCGCTTGACCGGCGCCACTTGCTGATCCTGGGCCTTTGTCAGCTGTTCCAGTAATTTTGCGATACGGCCCGCGACGCCAATAATCGCGGCCCTGTAAGCCTCGTCACTGCTCGGCTTGATACGGAGTTTCCGGTAGTCGAGGTAGGTGCGTTCGGACAGCACCTCAACGAGCTCGTCGTCTACACGGTCGTCCACCGTACGCGGATCGTGCTCGAAGGCCGGAGTGGTAACGAAGTAGATCGGAAGGATCATCGGAGATTGGCCCTCGGCCGCATTTTCGCGCTCCAAGAGCGTCTTGATCTCGAAGCGGCACGCCTCGCTCTTGAGGAGCCCAGGGGAAATGATCGGGATCAGGATCTGCACTTCCGCGAGCGATCGTAGGACGCGCTCTCGCCAATCGTCTCCCAACTGTATGTCGACCCGGTCGTGAAAGATCGTAAATTCGTCCCAACCGTGTTCGCGGACAGCCTGCTCCAGAGCAACCCGAAGGCGCGTAACATCACCCTGAACGTCTACCTCGCGCACGTAGCTAAGGAATGCCGCGGGTTTTTTGCTCGTCATCCTAACCCCGCATTCTGGTTATATCGATGCACGGACATCGGCGCTACTGTAGGGGTTTAGAGTAACAGGAGGAAGTAATGCGGGTCACCGCGGTACGGTCTGTTACGCAGGCGGCAGCCAGCGGCTTCCGCCGATTTTTGCTAGGCATCTGCCTGTCTTTAGCTACCGTCTTCCCCGTGAGCGCTCTCGAATTGAGCGATGTGGCGGGCGACGCGGCCCGTTATGGGGAACGGCTGAGCAGTCGAACCCCTGCCGCCGGAGAGAGTCTCGCAACGCACCTTCGCGCGGCCAAAGAGGCAGAAAGTTCGAAGCGGTGGAAGCAAGCCATTCGGGCCTATGAGGCGCTCATATCGCAGCGCCCCGAAGACGCCGAAACCTGGCTGCGTCTTGGCCGCGCATGGCGTGAATACGACTCGAAGGCGGTTGAGTCGGCTGCGGCCGCTTACGCCGCGTTCTTGAATGCGACGCGGCCCGGCTCACGCAGCGATGCTGTGGCATCAGAAGCTCTGTTGCTGCTCGCTCGTCAGCTTGAGCAGGTTGGCCGTCGCGACGCCGCCATCCGTGTCTGGGCTGAGGTCGGGCGGTTTGTCACCGACCCAGCCCTCGACCGCCTGCTGGCCGAGTTAAAAGGCACCCGCCAGGACAAGCTCGAGATCGAGTGGACCCCGGAGCCTCTGCAGTTCATACCAAATCCGCGCTGGTGCATAAGGTTTAGTGCACCGCTCGACGAAGCGCGCTTCGATCAGTACCGGCGCTGGATTAAGGTGAAGCGGCTAACCCCGGGCGCCGACAAGCCCTGGGAAGTGGATATAGCCGTTTCGGGAGAAAACATCTGCGTTTATGGCCTGCGGCATGGTGACAGTTACCAGATCGCCATCGCCGCGGACCTCGCAGCGGCCGATGGCCGGACACTCGGCGAGGCAACGACTGAGACAATCGAGGTTGGAGATCGCGAACCCGATCTAGCCTTCAAATCAGACACGCTGGTCTTGCCAACTAACGGCCGCGGCTCTGTGCCATTGAGCTTCGTCAACATTAAGGAAGCCACGCTCCTTCTGTTCCACGTCACCGATCGTCAACTTATCAACGAACTCGCTATCGGCAATGTCAACTCGAACTTGTCGGATTCGGCGCTGGATCAGCTCGCCAGTCACGCCGGTCGGCTAGTCTGGTGGGGGAATGTCGAGTTGGGCGGCGCGCGCAATCTAGAGCAGACAACGGCGCTGCCGATTGGTGACGTTCTCGCAGCTCGCGCCAGCTGGTCCCCTGGCGCAACTGGCACCTTTGCACCCGGCTTCCTCGACGATGGCTCGCCTGCGAACCTCGGGCCGGGTGTCTATGCTGTCGTGGCGACGCCACGGCGCTTGACGCGCAACCCGCTAGAGATCGTTGCATCCGAAAGCTTGGCCGATGAGCTGATTCCTTACGACATGGATTGGTACACGCTGCCGACGCAATGGATCGTCCGGACTGATCTAGGCATCCAGGTCCTGAGAGGTCCAAGTGGCGTCCACGCCATTGCCCGCTCGTTGCTTTACGGGACGGCGGTGCCGAATGTGCGCGTGCAACTCGTAGCGGAAGCGAATCGCGTGCTCGCGGAAGGCCTGACCGACGGTGACGGACTGGCCAGCTTCGATCCGGGTCTCGCCCGCGGCGTGTTGGGAAACCGGCTGCGGGGAATTCTCGCGTTTAGCCCAGACGGCGACTTCACCTTCCTGGACGCGGACGGCGATGGCCTCGACCTCAGCGACCGCGGCGTTGCCGGACGCGAGGCACCCGGTCCTATGGACGCGTTCGTCTGGACCGAGCGCGGCATTTACCGACCCGGCGAGACCGTCCATACGATGCTCATGGTCCGGAACGAGCGGGCGGAGGCGCTTGATCCGCCCCCGCTGCAGCTCCGACTGGTCGCGCCTGACGAAACAATTTCGAGCGACCTGCGGGTGACCGAGTTCAAGGCGGGGGCCGCACACCTTCCGCTCAGCCTGCCACGCACTGCGATGCACGGGAATTGGCGTATCGAAGTCCGGGCCGGCCGCGACACCATTATTGGCAAGGCGGGTTTGCAGGTGGAAGCATTCGTCCCCAACCGGATCGAATTGGAACTCGCCGGGCCGACGGATGCTTCGTTAGAAGCCGGCAAGCCACTCCCGATTGCGGTCCGCGCGCGTTATCTCTATGGCGCTCCTGCTGTGGACCTAACTGGGCTCTACCGCCTCACACTTCGCCGCGCGGAACTGCCCTTCTCCGAGTACCAGCACTACCGGTTCGGCCCTGAAGAGAAATCCTTCAGCGAGGCGGGCCCACTGCTGCCTCTCGCTCGAACTTCAGCCCAAGGCGAGACACGGGCCGAGGTTATGCTCGATACCTTGCCGGACACGCCAGTGCCATTGGAGGCCCGGCTGCGCGTGCAGATTGATGACACCGACGGCGGCAGCGTCGGTAAGGAGTTCACGCTGAAGGTCCGGCACACCGACCGGCATTGGATCGGTCTCCGCGCTCGCGACGCAAGCGGGATGATGCCGGCGACTCAGATCGAGATCGTGGCGCTCAATGCGGATGGCCGCCGCGTCGCGAGGCGACTTGAATGGGAATTGTACGCGGAAGAAGAGGAGTTCCAGTGGCTCCGTCACCGAGACGACTATGCGTCGGATTATGGGGTCTACTTAACGCGACGCCTCCTCCGCCGCGGCAAGGTGGCGGCGACGGCAGCCGGCAACGCAGCGGTGCTCAATTTTGATGATCCGCTTGGTCGTTACTATTTGAAGGTGGTCGATACTAGGGGTGCACTCTCCGAGTTATCGTTCACTCAAGGGTTCGAGGGTGCCAGAAACGTCCCTGGACGTCCCGATTTGGTGCGGATCATTCTAGATAATGAGCACTACCGCCCCGGTGAGACTATCACGGCTCGCATTGAGGCGAAGTTCGCCGGCGAGTTGATGCTGGCTGTGCTGTCCGACCGGGTGCATAAGGTTATTAATCGCAAGATTGGCACCGAGCCGTTCACGGTTAGAGTTCCAGTTGAGTCGAACTGGGGCCCGCGACCTTACCTTCTCGCAACCGTCTTTCGCGGTCTGGACCCAGCGAAGCCCGGGCCGGACCCCGCTCGGGCTGTGGGCGTCGCGAACTTTGGGATTCGGGATCCGGGCGCCATACCATCGGTTTCGATCGATGCGGCTCCTACGACTTCGCCGAACCGCCCCGACATGCCTGTAACGATCAGGGTAACTGGGCTACGCCCTGGTGCGGCTGGGTTTGTAACATTGGCGGCGGTCGATGCCGGCATCCTCAGTCTAACGGACTATCTACCACCAAGCCCCGATCGGTACTTCTTTGGGCCGCGGCGACTCGCTCTCGAACTGTTAGACAACTATAACCGCATGATCGTGCATGAGGGGGCGGCAGCTGCAATCCGGTCCGGCGGCGACCGCCTCGGTCCGCTGCGGGGGCTCGATTACACTTGGCCGAAGCCGGTTGTCTGGTTTTCAGGGATCCAGGCGCTCGACTCGCAAGGGCGGGTTCGGCTATCCGTGGACGTTCCCGATTTTCTTGGGAGGCTCGAACTGATTGCGGTCGCCTGGACTGCCGACCAGTCGGCCGTGGCGCGATCGGCCGTACTGGTTCGCGACGTGGTAGTGGCACGCCCCGATCTGCCGCGTTTCATAGCGCCAGGTGATGCAGTCAACGCCGCCATTGACCTCCACAATTTCCGGGCAGCTGCTGGAGACTATCATCTGACGATTGGAGCGACTGGGCCTGTCCGGCTTCGGGGAGAAACGCAGCGTACGCTGCATCTCACTGAAGGGGATCGAGAGCGCGTCGAGTTTCGAATGGAAGCGGTTGCCATCGACGCATCTCTTGAGTTGGATTTAGCCCGGATCGAGATGCGCCTGCGTGCCCGTGACAATTCGTTCGACGTCGCCCGAACTTGGGAGATCCCAGTGCGTCCGGCCGTGCAGCCGACGACTCGCACCGTGCGCACCCACGTCGCTCCGGGGCGATCCCTGATGCTCACCAAGGATGCGATTAAGGGGGTCGCGACCGACATGGTTCCGACGACGGTGCGACTGCGGCACCGGATCGGGCGCATGTCCAGCCTCGACCATCAGCTGTTCCAGGACGAGGTCAGCCGCCCGGCATTGGCCGCCGAGGAATTCGCCAGCCGGGTTGCCCTTTTGCTGGTGCCCGTCGCACAAAGCGGCGGATGGACTGCTGCGTCAGGACCATTGCGGCTTGAGTTGAGCCGTGCCCTAAGCGAATTGCTTGCTCTTCAGCGCAAGGATGGCGGCTTCCGCAGTTTTCCCGGTGACCGGCTTTCGAGCTTCGACGCTCGTGCCAGCTACATTGCGGACGTGCTGGCAAGTGCGCGAGATCTGGGCGCACCAGTTCCGCCCCGCGCGATCTCTTCTGTGAGCCACTATCTGCAGCAAGCGGTGGATTATTCTGATTGCACCACGACCGATGCCTATCAGGTATTCGTCTTGGCTCGTCTAGGTCACGCGACGTTCACAGATATCGACGGGCTCCGTCAAGCTTGCGAGGAAAGCGACATGAACGCGAACCTCGAAGGTCGCGTGCTCGCCATGGCGGCCTTGCAAGAGTACGGACTCTCTGTCGATCGTAAAGGTGGCCTTGAGACCCTTGCGGCATCAATCGGCCAAGCGCGAGAGCAGCCGATGTCAATGCTCGTCGATCTCGTCTACGGGCTTTCTAGCACTAAGGCCAGGGGGGCGCTTATGGAAAAATTGCTTGCGGCGACCCGCGCGGCGACCGACAAGAATCCTCGTATCGGCCTTGAAACCCGGGCCAAGCTGGCGCTGAGCCAGATCCGGCTTGCGCCGGAGAAATCGGCACCCATAGACATTAGTATTAATGGAGAGCGGCACAGAATTGCGCAGGGTGGCTGGAATTCACCTGAACTTCGGCTCGCATCGATGAATCGGTCGATCGATATCGATAACCGGAGTCAGGAGGAACTCGTGCATGAACTTTCGGTCCGCGGCATATCAACTAAGATACCAGGTTCGGTCACCGACGCCGGATTCCGGATAGGCCGGCAACTGTATCGTCTGCGCGATGGGGTCGACCCGGATCGACCGATTGACCCTCTGACAATAAAGCTCGATCGCAATGAGCTTCTCGGTGTCGTAATTGAAGGCGTAGCTCAGGCGGGCGGTAAAGGGCTAGCGGTTCTCACCGATTTTCTGCCGGCCGGTTGGCATATCGAGGATGCTGACATACGTGCAGGCTTCGCGCTCTCACCAGATGCTCGAGCACGGCTTCAGCTGGACTCTGGGAATAATACCGCCGTGTTGCGACGCGAGGCCCATGACGATCGGCTGTTAGCATTGATCGAGCTGGACCGCGCAAGGGAGGGTTTCCGGTTCGCCTATGTGGTGCGGGCCGCTTACGCCGGGGAATTCATCTGGCCGAGTCTCGCCATCGAG
The DNA here is from genome assembly GCF_040549485.1 of Constrictibacter sp. MBR-5. Classification (NCBI taxonomy): domain Bacteria; kingdom Pseudomonadati; phylum Pseudomonadota; class Alphaproteobacteria; order Rhodospirillales; family Allostellaceae; genus Constrictibacter; species Constrictibacter sp. MBR-5. The sequence goes on along the minus strand of NZ_JBEPTK010000022.1, from coordinate 41,879 downwards.
AGCCTGCAGGATGCTGGCTTCGCTGGCGGTACGACAGCCAGCCGGGTCACGGTTTCACCGGGAGGTTGATGTGTGCGCTACATTCTGACCTTGATCGGTGTCGGGGTCGGCACCCTGTGGTTCTGTAGCGGGGTTGCGCCAAACCTCGACCGTGCGCGAGATGTCTCCGGTGAAGTCAGAGGTGCGGACGGGGAGCTCCTGCGTGCGTTCGGCACACAGGACGGATACTGGCGCTTGCCGGTGGATCTTGACCAAGTCTCGCCACTCTACTTGGACATGCTAGTCGGCTATGAGGATCGCCGGTTTTATGTTCATCCAGGCATTGATCCAATCGCTTTGGTGCGTGCCGGGTGGCAGTTTGTGCTGCATGGTCGAGTTGTTTCCGGCGCATCCACGATTTCGATGCAGACCGTGCGGCTCCTCGATCAGGGTGGGGAGCGATCATTGGTAGAAAAGCTTCGACAAATGAGATCGGCCATCGCTCTCGAACGGCGCTATGGCAAGTCCGGAATTCTAAAGCTATACCTTCGGCTAGCCCCGTTCGGCGGTAATCTGGAGGGAGTGCGTGCGGCATCGCTAGCCTATTTCGGCAAGGAACCAAAGCATCTCACCGCCGGCGAGGCGGCGCTTCTAGTTGCGTTACCGCAAGCGCCCGGGCGCCGGCCCGATCGTCGTCCAGAGGCTGCGCGCGCAGGGCGCGACCGGGTACTCGATCGCATGGTTCGGTCGGGCATACTGAGCAGGGAACACGCGGCCGCCGCTCGTCGTGAGCCAGTGCCGGTTGCCCGTCGTCCGATGGCGGCCCTCGCTCCGCATCTCACAGCCGCATTCCACCATCAGGCCAAGGTCACCGGCCCGGTTCACACGACGATTAATGGTGTGCTACAGCGAGAGATCGAGCGGCGTGTTGCGGCATACCGTGGTGCCCTCGACCCGGCTGCGAATCTCGCCGCCATTGTGGTCCGCAATAGCGACCGAGCGGTGATTGCCCATATCGGATCCACAGATGTCGCCGATGCCGCTCGGGCCGGCGCGTTTGACTTCAGCCGTGCGATCCGGTCGCCCGGCTCCACGATCAAGCCATTCATCTATGGTCTCGCTTTTGAGACACTGCTAGTTCACCCCGACACCTTGGTTGATGACAGTCAGGTCCGCTACGGGCGCTACGCACCCAGCAATTTCGAACCGGGCTTCGGCGGACCGGTATCGGTTCATGATGCACTGCTACGGTCGCTGAATACCACTGCTGTCGCCATTCTTGATGCGTTAGGGCCGCAGCGATTACTCGCGCGTCTCCGGGCGGCAGGGACGCCGCTGCGATTGCCGCAGCTCGATGCGGACGCGGGCCTCGCGGTCGCGGTGGGCGGCTGCGGCATCAGTTTAACCGATCTCGTCACCCTGTACGCGGCGCTTCCGAACCGTGGTCTTCTCCAGCCGCTACGCTACATGCCTGACGAACCAACGGCCGCTGCTTACCCTCTGCTTTCGCCAGAAGCCTCGTGGGCCGTTGCGAACATCCTCGCAGACATGCGCCCACCCGATGGACCGGCCGCGACGCAGATTGGCGGTCGTCGTCGGGTTGCATATAAAACCGGGACTTCGGCGGGGTTGCGGGATGCATGGGCCATTGGTTTCGACGCGGACCATACCGTTGGAGTATGGACCGGCCGCCCGGATGCCGCGGCGATGGTAGGGCACGTTGGCCGATCGACAGCAGCGCCTCTGCTTTTCCGGATATTTGACCTGCTTCCCTATCCGGTAGCGGATCCAGCGGGCCCTCCGCTGGAGGGAAGTGTGCTGACCACCCGTGGCAATCTGCCAACGCGCCTCGTTCGATTCACGCCAAGCTCGTCGCCAGAGCGTCCCATCATCGACATGCCATTTGATGGCGCCGAGCTCACAGGAGCACAGCGTGGTGTCAATTTGCGGGCACATGGCGGCCGGCCCCCCTATCGCTGGTTGGTCGATGGGGATCCTCTCGGGCCTGCATCCACAGATGCCGAGCGGGTTTGGCACCCTTCGGTTAGTGGGGCGATCCGCTTGGAAGTAGTCGATGGCTCCGGCCAATCGGACAGCATTAATATCTGGCTTGGCGCTGCATCCCGCTAGCAGACTGTTGAAGAAGTCGCCTGGACAGCTTTGAGGACGGCCTCGTCGCCGAGGTGGTAGGTGAAATCGATTTCGATCGAGGGGTGGTCGAGCCGTTCGCCACTCCGGAGCCGGTGACCTCGTCCATCTCGTCGAACCCGGCCCAGGTGAAGAAGACCATGGACGGCGCGTATTCGAGGTCGAGACCGGCCTGCATGGCCCCGAAGGCGATCTCGCCATGGCCGTTGGGCTCGATGATCAGGGTCGCCGGCGCGAGCGCGACCAGGTCGAGATAGTCGTCATCCCAGAGGTCGGCTTCGACGATCCGCCACTGGCCGATGAGCCGGCAGCCCATCGGCGCGGTCCCCATCGCGGCAGTCAGGGCGAGGCTCCAGCCAGCAGCTTGGGCAGCCGCACCAGGTTGTAGGCGGCGGCCGCGAAGGTGAAGGCCAGGTCGACGCGGGCGCGACCGCGGAAGCGGGCCTTGCGCAGGCCGGCGACCGTCTTGATCCAGCCGAAGGCCTCCTCGATCTGGTGTTCTGCGCGACGTGCGGGCGCACGTTCATCTCGCGCAGCTCCATCACGAAGTCCTTGGTGTCGTATCCCTTGTCGGCGCCCAGCGTGAGCGCCCGCGGCCGGTCGCCGCGCGCCTCGATCATCTCCAGCGCCGCCAGCCGCTCGGCATGGCCGGAGACCTTCGTCAGGGGTGTCGACGATCAGTCCGGAACGGTTCTCCATCAGGCCGTGGCCGACGAAGCACAGCCTGGCTTCCATCCCGGGGCCCTTGCGATACAGCAGGGCGTCGGGGTCGCTGGTGCTGGCATGCGCTTCGTTCGAGCGCTTCCGGCCCTTGAAGTCGACCGTCGCGTTGCGGCCACCGGCACCGCCGTCACCCTCCGGCGGACTGTCCCCGGGATCCTTCGGCTTGAAGCTCTTGAGCGAGGCCCAGGCCTCGATCAGCGTGCCGTCGACCGAGAAGTGCTCGCTCGACAGCAACCGCCTGACCCGCGGCTGTGCCAGCACCGCCGCCAGGAACCGCGCGGCGATGCCGCCCTCCAGCAGCCGGTCGCGGTTCTTGGAGAAGGTGGAGTGGTCCCACACCGCATCGTCCACGCCGAGCCCGACGAACCAGCGGAACAGCAGGTCGTACTCCAGCCGCTCCATCAGCTGGCGCTCCGAGCGGAGCGAGTAGAAGGCCTGCAGCAGCATCGCCCGCAGCAGACGCTCCGGCGCGATCGACGGACGGCCCAGCCCTGAATAGAGCACCGCAAAGTCGCCGCTCAGCGTCTCCAAAGCCGCATTCGCGATCTCGCGGATTGCCCGAAGCGGATGGTCTCGACGGACCCGCGCCTCGAGGTCGACGTAAGAGAACAGCTCCCCAGACCGGCTATCCCCACCCCGCATCGATCCCTCTCCCGGTCATCGGCACGACCGAGTGAATCATGCCCAACCGGCGCCGGTCATCGGGTTTTTCAACAGCCTGCTAGGGAATGGCCCGTTCCGGCTTGCCTGTCACAGCGTCAGTCCAGAAACCTCCGGTCGGGGTTGAGGATAATGTCTGAAGCACGTAACCATACGGAACGGACGTGGTGCCCTGCGCTCGCCACTCGCCGGTGAGTTCTACAGCGCCCTTCACGCGCAGCACACCGTAGCCGCTCAACTCCCCCTTCGCGAACTCGCCAGCCAATTCCCGGTCTTTCTCAAGGCGGGCGCCGAACCCGTCCGGCTGTAGGGTGAAATTGCTTTGACGCCACTGGCCTTGGTAAGTCGCTCCGTCAGATAATTTTCCAACGGCATGCACCATATCGCCTCCGAACTCACCTTTCGTGAACCCTTCGTCGGCTTCCGCCACAGCCGCGAACGGACCGGCAGCCGCGGCTACCGCCCGTGCTGCTGCAGCATCGGCCAATTCGGCGGCAACCTCGGCCGCTGCGACGGCGAGCATCAGACGCTCGCGATCACTCAGCCAGCCGATTGGAGCGGCGTTCAGGCTAGCCTGGAAAGCTGCGATGGCCTTACGAGTTGCGGCGGTGAAGATCCCGTCGACCATCCCGGTGTCATAGCCCAGTAGTTCGAGACCACGCTCGGTCAGCCGACGAACTTCATCATCCCAACTCGCCTCAAGGGCGAGCACCTCCGGAGTGGGCCGCAGCTGTGAGCCGATTCGAACCGATAGACGGAACCCCGTCGGGTTCGCGCCGCCGACAACCTGGATGGCATGCTGACCGGCGGCCAAATCGACCACGACTAGTTCCGCCGCCTGATTGCCACCCCAGGAACCGACGGGCACACCCTTAGACGGCACGACGACGAGGTCGGCATCGCGATCTGATGGGATCAGCGTTATCTCCACCCGTTCGCCCTTAGCCAGAGTGAACGTGAAAAGGCGAATCTCGGACGGGTTGAGTTGGCCCGCCGTCACGGTCGGCCGAGTGACATTGAGTCGACCTAGATCCTGTCCAAGATCGCTCCGGTCCTGGGTTGCGAATTTAGCAGGCAGGGGTATCGAAGCGTGATCTGAGACCGCCGCTGGCACCCTGCCAGAGAGGCGAACCACCCAAGCGTCATCCTCGCCGCGCCCGCTCGGCCGTACGGTGCCGACCACACGCAACTCCCCGTCGCGCAGCCAGCGCGCGACGTACTGCGAACCGGAAGTCAACAGGCTCACCACGCGGCCTTTGCGTAAATCACCCCCCGGGTCGAGCTCCACTCGCCAGCCGTGACGGGGCGAAATCGTGCTTGCCGAGCTAGTGCCGACCGCCAGAATTCCTATATCTCGGCCGATAGCGCCTCCGTAGAATCGATCGTCGCCCCCGTCGTCATCCTGGAACGTCCGTAGCCAGACCTGCCGGCGGTCTCCGTCAATCGCGGCGGCGAGCCCGCGGGTTGGCTCGTCCTCGATCAGCATTGCACTGCCGAACGGGATTACGCCGCCGGATGGTCGAGCGACGACGCGGTACGCGATGTAGTTTCCGGTCGCGCCCCAGCGTCGGTCCGATGCGCGCCGCCCGTCGCTGGCGATCCGCACGGCGCGAGCGTCGTTGTCGCCGCGAGCTTGGTCGGTTGCCCAGCTTACAAAAGTTGTCGATCCGTCCAGCACTGTGACGGCGCTCTGGAAGGCACTGCGTAGCGCCCCCGCTGCCTGCGCATAGCGTGGTGCGCCGGTCGCAGTGCCACTGGTCTTATCGACCTCCCGCACAGCGGCCTGAACCGGTCCCTGACAGGGCGAGCCAAGCCGCTCGTAGCGTCCACCCACTATTAGGCGGCCCGATGGGAGTTGTTGGGCGAAATAGCACCTCTCATGGTCGTCGCCGCCCTGGAACGCCTGCCATGCTTCGCTGCCGTCGGCGCGGAAGCGCAACACAAAGCAGTCGTCCGCTGCTGCGCCTTGGGGGCGGGCCCAGACGGCCGCAACATGATCGCCGTCGGGAAGACGAAGCACGTCGTAGACGACCGCACGTTCTGCGCCTCGTGCCATGACATGGCGCTCGAAAATAGTTGAGCCGCCGCTATCCTCGCGGCGCATCAGAGCTGCTTTATGCGCAGGGTCGGCGCGATCCTGCCCTCCTACTGCAATCCAGCCGCCGGCGCCATCTGGCGTCGCGGCGTACGAACCATCGCAGCCGTCCAGATTTGAAAAAAAATGCGGGAGCTCTTCTGCGGCCAACGATGGTGCCACCAAACACATAGCAATGGTGAAGGCGGGGAAGAGGGCAGTGGGCGAGGTAGGGCGATGCAAGGTCACTAGGATCCCTCCACCTAATTTTTTCATGTTGGCACATACTAGACCACATGTCCGCCTGAGTACGGGCGACCCGTCTCACAGTATGCAGGTAACGAGGGCTGCGCCGGATAGGCCGGTGCCCAGCCTCATGCATCGGGAGACGGGTCATGGCGGATCGTATCACCTACGTCGGGCTTGATGTTCACAAGGAGAGCATCGTTGTGGCGTTGGCGGAGAGCGGCCACCGGGGCGAGGTGCGATCTCGTCCGTGCGCGGCTCGACGCGGTGCACAGCCTGCGGCGAGCACGTCAGCAACTCTCGGGATTTTTGCTGCGCCAGGGATGCCACTATGGTCGGCCGGCCTGGACCAAGATGCATCGTCGTTGGCTGGCAGGGATCGAGTTCGAGCAGGCGGTGCATCACCTCGTGCTGGAAGATTACATCGCGGCAGTTGAAGCTGCCGAGACGCACTGTGATCGGCTGACCGTACAGATCGAGACGATGCTTCCGGACTGGACCCTGGCCTCCGTCGTGGCGGCGCTGCAGACGATGCGCGGCATGGCGCTGGTCAATGCGGCGACGCTGATTGCCGAACTGGGCGACCTCTCGCGCTTCGCCGATCCGCGCCAGTTGATGGCTTATCTCGGGCTGGTGCCGTCCGAACATTCGAGCGGCGCGAACGTCAGGCGCGGCGGCATCACCAAGGCCGGCAACGGAGCCGCCCGCCGGCTCTTGATCGAGGCGGCCTGGAGCTATCGCTTGCCGGCGCGGCTCAGCCGCGAGTTGCTGCTGCGGCAGGAGAACCAACCCAAGCTGATCCGCGACATCGCCTGGAAGGGGCAGGTTCGGTTGTGCACGCGCTATCGCAGGCTCGCGCAGACCGGCGAGCCGGCCAATGTAATCACCACCGCGATCGCCCGCGAACTCACCGGCTTCGTCTGGCCATCGCTCGGCAGGCGATGCCGGCAGGCTGATCGGGCAAAGCGTGGCCGCATCCAAGGGAGGCGCCAGCGAACCATCCGACACGCTCTTTCCGGGCAATGCTGGGGGCGCGGTCGCGGTCAGGAGAACCCTCGCATCCACTATCTGCCGGATCAACGATCGGACGCAGGCTGCTAGACCGAGGCAGCTCCGCGACGTACCAAAGGTCATGCGGTTCCGACCCGCGCATCAGAGTAGATCAGCCGTCGTTTCGACGACCGCGCCTCCTGCCCTGCCCGGAAGAGCACGAGCAAGCGCTTGCGCGCAAGCCACGAATTCACGCGCCTGCATCCGGTAATGGCGGACATGAGAGTGGTTCGAATCCAACGTTTGATGCCCGCGCCTGACGGCGGCGATGATCGCGTCGGGATCGGTGGTCCAGGTGAAGGGCTTGGGTTCAGGTGTTGTGCTCGCGCACGAAGCGGTTGATGGCGGCCTGGAGGTCGACGACGGAGTGGAAGACGCCGCGTTGGAGCCTTCGCCTGGAGAGTTTGGCGAGTAAGCCCTCGACGGCATTGAGCCAGGAGGAGGAGGTCGGCACGAAATGGAAGGTCCAGCGCGGGTGGCGGTCGAGCCAGGCGCGGACCCTCGGGTCAAGCCCGAGGGCAGGCTCTTCGGATGCTTGTGCGCGGCGTAGTTGTCGAGGATGGCGTGAACGCTCCTGTCCGTTGGCACGGCGACCTCGACGGCATTGAGGAAGCGGATGAACTCCTGGTGGCGGTGGCGCTGCATGTTCCGGGCGACGACGGTTCCGTCCAGGACGTTCAGCGCGGCGAACAGGGTCGTGGTGCCATGGCGCTTGTAGTCGTGCGTCATGGTGCCGGCGCGTCCCTTCTTCATGGGCAGGCCGGGCTAGGTGCGGACGAGGGCCTGGATCTGGCTCTTCTCGTCGACGGAGAGGACGATCGCGTGGGCCGGCGGGTCTACCCTCGGGTCAAGCCCGAGGGTAGACACCAAGCCCCACCACATCGCGCAGTTTCTCCACGAACTGCGGGTCGTTGGAGAGTTTGAACCACTCGACGCGGTGCGGCCGCAGGCCGTGCGAGCGCCAGATGCGCTGCACCGAGGAAACGCTGATGCCGGCGACCTTCGCCATCATCGCGCCGGTCCAGTGGGTCGCCTCGGCCGGCGGATCGGCCAGGGTGAGCGCGACCACGCGCTCCGCCACGTCCGACCCGAGTGGCGGGATGCGCGAGGGTCGCGTCCTGTCGCGCAGCAAGCCCTCCACGCCTTCGGCCATAAACCGCGCCTGCCAGCGCCAGACGCAGGGCTTGGACTTGCCCGTGCGACGCATGATCTCGGTGGTTCCCGCGCCGTCGGCCGTCGCAAGAATGATGTCTGCCCGCCGGACATGCTTCTGCGGGCTGTTCCGATGTGACGACCGCTTCCAATCGGGCACGGTCTGCGGCGCTTACCTCGGCGGTGATACCTTCGCGCATCCGCCGAGACCCTCCCAGTACGACCCTATAGGGAATGCTCCGTCAGGTTCTAACCACTAGATGGGTCCGGCCCTATTTCGATAGGATCACCTGACGTCGCGTATGCTGCCGCCTCACGCAGCTCCCTTTGCAGAGGCGGAAACAATGCGCTGGCGGATAGCCTAATTGGCGTGCTGGGTGTAACCTGATTAGCGACGACTTTAGCGCAATGCAATGATAGCAATAGGTCCAATTTCATTCTCGGGCCAACGTCAGGCTCTCTGCCTCGTTGCCGAGCCGGCGGACAGGGTTCACGCGCTTGTCGAGGCGCTTGATTTACCCAAGCATGAAGCCGTGCTGATCATGGCCGGCGGTGCCTGTAATCTAGACCCCTCAATAGAGCCACGGCTCACCGAGCTCTTCTCGCGGGCTATTGCGCCCGCGGTAGGCGAGACGCGCGCGCTCTGCATCGATGGCGGCACGGACGCTGGGGTCATGCGCATGCTCGGTCGCGCCCTCGCTGACTCTGAATCGAAGTTTCCGCTCATCGGTATCGCGCCGGCCGGCAGGGTTCGTCACCCTGATCTTGCCGGCGGAGGTGTAGCAGACGGCGCGCCGCTAGAGCCGCATCACTCGCATTTTCTTCTCGCTCGAGGTCAAAACTGGGGAGATGAAGTTGATCTTATGTACGATGTGGCCGCTACGTTAGGCGGGAGTTGCCCGGTCCTCCAGATCGTCGCCGGGGGTGGCGCACTCACGCTGCGGGAAATAAGACAGGCGACAATACGCGGTTGGCCGATTTTGATTATAGGAGGAAGTGGCGGCGTAGCCGACGAGCTTGCTCGGTACCGGCACGCGACGTTCGACGGGAGCGTCGACTCATTCATATGCGAGATTCTTGCCGAAGGCGACCTGCACTTCTTCCCCTCGAATGCTTCTGTGGAAGGCCTCAGGCGATCCATGCGCCAGTTGATCGCCCCGGATGCCGATCCAGATCGATATGTTCGAAATCAACCTAATGCGAGTCCTGTACTCAAAGAAGCGTGGTCCCGATTTGCCGAACTCGACGCCGCATCGGTGCGACACCAAGTAAGCTTTGGACGTATTCAGCTCACCGCATTATGTCTCGGTGTCATTGCTACATTCGTGGCGATCGCAAAGGACCGATGGCTTCCGGAGCCGGCAGCGGATGCCTCCGCCGCTTATCTGGCTGTCGACCGGACCGCATACGCGGTCGTCGTAATCGTATCCACTTTACTCACCATCTTCATCGCCGCCGCCAATCGACTGCGCCAAGGCGATAGGTGGCTGCTGCTCCGGGCCGCGGCCGAGGCTGTCAAGCGTGAGATCTTCCGGTACCGGACTGGGACGGGCGAATACCGGCACCGCAGTGGACGCGCACAGGTACTGACGCAACGCATCGGGGATATCACACATCGCCTCATCCGCACTGAGACGAACATGGCGGCGATTACGCCCTGTCTGGATGAACTACCTTCGGTGTTGAAGGATGCCGATGGGGATAATCGGTTAAAGGATTTAACGCCCGAGGGTTATATCGAAGTGCGACTCGTAGATCAGCGGCGCTTTTATCGACAGAAGGCGCGGAAGCTGGAGCGTAAAATAAAAGCGTTGAATTGGTCAATATTATTGATCGGTGGTGTGGGAACGGTGCTTGCGGCGATTGATTTCCAAGTCTGGATAGCACTCACTAGTTCTCTGGTTGGTGCTATTGCCACTTTTCTCGGCCGCAGACAGCTCGAGTTCACACTTGGTGCCTACAATCAAACGGCGACTGATCTTGAGAATATCCGCACCTGGTGGCTGGGCTTGTCGCCAGCGGAGAGAGCATCTCCGAATAACGCCGAGATGCTCGTCGTGCTTACGGAAAGGGTACTCGAGACTGAACTCGCCGGGTGGATGAAGCAGATGACGGATGCTCTCGCAGAGCTTCGGAAGCAGCAGCAAGCGAAGGAAGGGGCTGATGATCGGGCTTCCGAGCCTGCGGGAGAGGTGGCCGGCGCACCTGTGCCCATTGTCACCGCAGAATTGGCTAGCATAACGGTTGCGGAAAATGCAGTGGAATCGAACGGGTCTCTAAAGTCGGGCAGCAGCGGCATCACCGCCAAAGTTACAAATCTATAGGCGCCCGAGAATCAATCGAGGCATGGGCGGCGGTCGGTCGTATCTGCCGAAGGACCAGCCTGGAGCACGGCGGGTCGACGGCCGCCGAGTGACTTTGAGCATCATCCACATGCTGAAGTTTGATAGCGCTGGCAAGACGTGCCGGCGGCCTACGGTCCCACGACGATTGTCTACAATCGGTAGAACCGCTGGAGGTGGCGTGGCGTGTTCCGGCGACTGCTGGCGGCGCCCGCGGAGCAGAACCCGGTGGCGAAGGTTGACTACCTGGACAGCACTTACGCTAAGGCGCGTCGGTTGGGCCATCGCGGTAAGGGGCGCTAAGGTCCGGGTGATCGGCGTCTCGTGCGACGGCCGGACGACCATTATCCACGCGATCTGCGATGTCCTCGGGAGGCCGATCGCGCTCCGGCTTACGCCCGGCAACACCTCCGGCATCAGGGCCGCCGACGAATCGGTCGAGGAGGCGACCCGCTTCAAACATCTGGTGGCAGACCGCGGCTACGACGCGACCCGCTTCCGCGTTGACGTTGCTCCCTGTTTGCCCTCGTCATAGCTGGACCCTGTTCTCGCTGTGGTCCCTCGTGGATCGGATTTCGAACTCGTGGGCGTGAGGCCACCGAGGCTGGTGTGTGGCCGGCGGGCGTTATAGTGGTTATTGGCCCACGGGCAGGTCGATTTCGGCGTGCGGACGGTTGATCGAGCTTAGCCGTCCGCCACTTGCGTTGCGTGCGAAAATGGTCAGTCGGAAGAGGCGGCCTGACAGACTGCATCTTGAAGTCACCTCCCGCGCGGAAGCTGGAGCGGCGCTGTGGCACTACGCGCGTTTCAGATGAATGTGGTTGCCCTCCGGTCTAGTCGATGGTGAACCTGCTCTCCTATACCGGCACAATAAGCGAGTTTGCACTTCGGTGGTTGCGCGCCCCCGCAACCACTTTTGTTATAACTCCATAGAATGCGAGATATAACAATTACTTAGGCCGCCGCAGGGCGGCCTTCCCTGTTTCTGTTGCCAAGGTGCGCGCCATTTTGGATGGCCGAGGCAGGATTATCGCCGCCGTAATACCCTTGATAGCCTCCAGCCCAGTCTTGAGTTCGTAATGTTGCTCGGTTTGGGCGCAGTCATCCCAAACGAACGCGATGATACTGTCATAGCCTGTCGGCTTGTTCTGACTTAGGTAGAGGCTGGCATCCGCTGCGATCTCCTCGATGACCTTTGCGCAAGCAGCTTGCCCTGGACTGCGCATAAACTTCACTTCTACGATTGTCCTCAAAGACGGAATGCCGAGGTCAGCACGAGGGTTCTTGTGACCAACCGAAGGTAGGTTCTCTTCGTCTTCAAGATCGGAAAATACGGGGGCAAGCACCGCCCAGAGCAAGTTCTGGACGTGATACTCGTTTTCAATTTCCCATTTCGCGACTGCCGACTTTGCGGTGCGGGGCTGAGTTTCAAAGGTCCAATGCCGCATTGAACGTGACACGTTTTCCAGCAAACTGATCAGGTCTGCCTGGGTTGTACCTTTGAGGGATATCTGGCCTCGTCGCGCTAACGCGAAGTCAAAAACGGAAAGCCGGACCGCGTCCCGTGCCGACCCTGCATTATGTGGCTCTAGGCGAACGGTAGTCCCCCAAGCCGCTTCAAGGTCATCATCATTAAGCTCTCCGATGTTTCTCGCGTGCATGGCAACGGCCAGGTCAGGCGGGACAATCCGCAAATTTGTCTCGCCGATCGACAGTCTTGCCGACCTCACGAGCCCCAACTGCCACGAGTCGCTGGACACTTCTTTCTCTGAACGTGTCAACAGATTGGCCAGCCACCCGCTATCAATTTCCTTTGCCAGAGCCGCAACACCGAGCGCTACTCCAAGCAGAGCTACTCCGTCGACCTCGAATCTTGGCGGGCGCCCTGCTGCGAAGAATGAACGTCCGCCCAAATGGGTGAGTTCGCTGCACAACGCGTCGCGTTCGTCCGCGGTCAGCAATCCACCTGCGGCTCCGTAACCAAGTGCCGCGACGTGTTCCGGATGCCGAGCTTGCCCGGTAAATCCGATCGCACTACTCACATATTGGCGAAGTGATTGATGATCGGCCATGATCCAAGCGGAGAAAGCTGCGACATGGCACGGAAGATCATTCTCCTTCTCGATCTCTGCGATCAGCGTCGCGCGTATGTCGAGCAGGTTGACCATGGGCTACAGGAACCACAACGTCCGTCCAATTTGCCCCAGACGCACTGCGTCAGCGTCCCATCCAGGTATATCACTTAGTCCTGCCAGACGTTCGGCGATTAGATCGGAATAGCGAACCGTGATTGGAAAAGGCTCGGGAGATAGCATGCGCCAAGAATGGCCAGAAAACTCAAAAGCTTGCCGTGCAAGGTATGTCATGTCAGTAAAGGTCGAAAGTCGGTGCAGCTTGAGCAGGCACGGCCTTGGCATTCCGTCGCTAGCCTGCTTCAACTCTGAAGCTCCCGAAAACACTATCAGCGATTCGTAATCACCCAATTTAAGGTGAAGCCCACGTGCCGGTCCAAGGACACCTTTCTTGGGCGCGCGGAATCCGATTCCCTGCTGAGAAAGGTCAAATATGATGAACGGGTGGCTCGGCGCGACATGAACAAAGGCGAATGTCACATTATCGAGAGCGAGATCTTCCACTGTCCGTTTGATTGCTTCCGCTTCTGTATCTTTGGGCGGCTTGAACATATGGAACACTAACCGCACCTTATCGGTGCTCCGCCAGTTATCCTGCTTGCGCACCGTCGTGATTGACCGTTTCAATGTCTCGTAAAGAGCATCCGCGTATTCTTCAAAGGGAACAACAGCGGTCTTGTCGCTCAGCAAATAACTGCCATCGCTAGAGAATACGGTCGTAATGCCGACGAAGCGTCGTTGAGTTCCGATCCGGCTATTGGAGACCGAATGCGAACCGAGTCCGATAACAAGTTCATGCGCTACAGTTTGCTGCGAGGCCAGAAGCCAAGGAACGCCACCCAGCTTTGCATAGGTGGCAAGGCTCATATGATTCATTGAAAAAACCAATTGACTGTCGGGTTGCGACATCGTCTCCAAACGAACACTTTGGACCGGAACGTCACGCTTCAGGAATACCGACTTGGTCGCATAGTATGGATTTACTTCACCCTTAAGAGACTTGAACTCTTCTTCGATCTGTACGAGCGCCAAGTCCCATTTGAAACCGTCATCTGCCGCTTGCTCCAGCGCCTGGCGGCTTGCCGCAAGGTAATCATCGGCACTCTCGCTTGCCGCCGTAAAGAATGTGACGTTCGGCTTTTCGAGGCAGAAACGCCTAAGAAAACCATCACCGTATCGAGCAGAACGGCGCTGCGTGGGTCCTGTGAGCGCTTCCGGCATACCTTCGAGAAATTTGGCTACGAACCGGTCTACTTGACCCTCGTGTCGCGCCTGACAGACAACTGCGATCCTTAGTTGCTTTGGGCTAAACGTCCGTTGGTCGTATGGGCCGTTATCCTTCAGCCCCCGTTCGTTCCACCCGTCTTTACGACTACCGCTTGGATCGAAAACCAAGGTGGGTTTTGAGAGAGCTTCTGTAGCGGGAAACCGCTTGTTACCCGAAGTTAGCATATCGCCCAGGACGAACTGCACGCCGGGCACGGCTTCCAGCGTCGCCTTCTCTCGCAGATACGTCAGAACGCTTTCGATTTGTTCCTTACGTCCTGGTCCTGAATGCAACTCCGCGGCCGCTGCTTCGGCCTCTGCAATGACATTCTCTGCAGCTCCTCCAAGAAGCTGTCTGACGCAGGCGTCAAATACCTCCCGCCGTGCTTCCACAAAGGTTTCGGAGACGGAGGCGGTCGCATAGCCCTCCGCGTGGTCCTCAAGCACAAGAGAATTTTCTTCGACAGCCTCCACCCTGCCGATCAGCCGCCGCCTCTTCATTAGCCGACTGTCATATTCCTCTTCCACTTGGACATATCGGCCGAGTGGAGAAATGCCTAGCGCTAAAAGTTCCTCGCATGATCCGAGGATGAGGTTCTTCACCCGGGTCTCACACACCAATCCGAGAACCGGTTTATCACCAGCTCGATAAATAGTCCGCGTATCAAACTTCAGTAGAGTGCGCTTCTGTATCCACTCAGGAAGATCAGGATGTCTTATCAGTCCACGCGATACAGCCCCAAGCACGCCGACCGGTCTGTCAGATAAAATGTCGCGGGATCCGTGAAAGGCCCTAATTAGCGCCGCTGAAAGCAGCGGTGGCAGTAGCTTATGGTGCTTGGCAAGGTCGATTTCCTCTTGGGCATTTCCGATCGGGCGCTGGCCGGCTGCGACAGGAATATCTATTATGACGTCGTCTACTCCGTCGCGTCGAAAAACATGCGTTTCGCGGAACTCGTGGCGCAACTCGTCCAACCGGTCGCTGTCATAGGGCTGCCGCCCGACCAGGACCGTAGTGTTCCCCCGCACGCTAATGGGAGCGAAATTTATCAAATACTTTGACATGTCACCTCGTATTTCGTTCCCAAAAGGATGACGCACGAGCCGCACTTGCCAGTCGCATATGCCCGAGTTGACGGGAGCTTGAACCTTCCTGGCGATCATCTGCTTCAGCGCCGCAAGCTTCGCATCTCGATCCGCCGTCACCAGGCGCGCCGCCGCGCGCAGGGCCTCCAGCCGCTTCCGGTCCTCCGTGAGATCCTGCCGCCAGCGGACCCGATCGACGTCCTGGAGCAACACCTTCACCTTGCGGCCCACGAGCAGGGTCTCGAAGGCCGGATCGTCTATGTCTATGTCGTCGATGGACGTTTCCTCTATCGCGTCCTCGTGCGCATCAATCTTCACCAACAATGCGTCGACATCGGCAAGCTGGCGCTCAATTGTGAGCGCGAATGCAGCGACCGAGCTTTCCATCCGCTTGAGTATGTTCACCCGCAGCAGGTGGATGAGGCTTTCTTCGCGGTCGAGCTGCCTGAAGATACTTTCGCCTCCCTTCACCTTGGTGCTGTATTTCTCTTCATAGGCGGCGAGCCTGTGAGGCAGCACGTATCGCAGCGGGGCGTAGGCGCCGAGCGTCAGGCGGCGTATTTCGTTGTTGATCTCGCGGATCGGGCGGAATTCTCCGGCAAGATCGACATCGGCCTTGATGTTGACCGGGCGAAGACGTTCGGGAAACTGCCCGGTTTCTTCCGTCCCGTAATACCGCTGCACATGCTTTCGGGAACGGGCGATGGTCAGCAGGTCGAGCAGCTTGAAGTAATCGAATCCCAGCATGTCCATCAGCCGGGAAGTCCGCCGTTCGGGTTCCGGCAGATCGAGCCAGCGATTGAACTGCGCCTGTGCCTTGCGGATCGTCGCCTCGATGCTCGGGATGCCGAGCCCGTGCAGCGCCCGATCGCTACCCTCGGTGACAAAGGCGATCTGGTTCTTCAGGTCGGCCAGCCTGTTGTTGACGGGCGTCGCCGACAGCATCAGAACCTTGGTCTTGACACCCGCCCGGATGATCCACTGCATCAGACGGTCGTACCGGCTGTCTCGCTCCTTATGGGTTGGTTTGTTTCGGAAGTTGTGGGACTCGTCGATGACGATGAGGTCGTAATTGCCCCAATTCACATGCGAGAGGTCGATATCGCCCGACATGCCGCCATCACGCGACAGGTCGGTGTGGTTCAGGACATCATAGTTGAAGCGGTCGGCGGACAGTATGTTGCGGCGATCGTTTGCCTTGTAGAGCGTCCAGTTGTCCCGCAGTCTCTTAGGGCATAGAACCAGAACACGGTCGTTCCGAAGTTCGTAGTATTTGATGACCGCCAGTGCCTCGAAGGTTTTACCCAAGCCTACGCTATCGGCGATGATGCACCCACCGATGCGCTCAAGCTTGTCGATAGCTCCAATCACGCCATCCCGCTGGAAGCGGAAAAGCTTCTTCCAGACGACGGTGTCCCGGATGCCGGTTGCCGATTTGACGATACGCTCTTCATCGAGTTCATCGCCTAGATCCTTGAAGAGCTGATAGAGGGTTTGGAAATATACAAGAGACGGTGCCTTGTGATCGGCTATCTCGGACAACTGCTCGATCAGTGGGTTGGTGTGTTTCCGGTCGTTCAGGTTCTGCCAGATCGAGTCGAACCATCTGCCCAAGGCGTCGACAGTGCTTGCTTCTTCGGCATATTGCGTCAGGCCAAGTGCATCTCCGGGCGCGAAGCCCAGGCCTTCACTGGAAAACGAACACGCCCCGACAAGAGCACAATTCGTTCCGCCCGCGTCGCCATTCACGACGATCATCGACTGAGGCAGCGCCTTCGAAGCAAAGCGAGCATGCGCTTTCCTCTCCAGCCATTGCATGCAGGACCGAGCCAGCCAGCGCGCCTGGAGCTGATTTCTCAAGGCTCGATCTGAGGCCGAGCCAAGCAGTTGAAGGTCCTGCTTCGCTGGATCCGGCAGGACGATCCGGCAATCGCCCACGCCCTCCAAAGCTGTTCGCAATTCGGAGTACGCGAAAAGGGAGAAGTTCGACGACGCCATGCTGATCGCCGCGCCACGCTTGAGCAACGGAGCGAGCGTATCAATCGCGCGGTCGGCGCCAGCATTCTGAATGATCCGCATCAGCCTTCACCCACCGTTGGCGCGCTGTTTGACAACGGATGAAGCGGAGAAAGCAGCACGATTTGCTGATCTTGCGGACGTCGGGCGGCGGGATCTGTGTCCAAGCCAAGCCGTTTCAGCGTGTAGTACAAAAAGGCGCGGCGGACCTTGATCTTCGTCTTGCCGCCGCGCATTCCGTAGTCGAGCGCGATCACCTTCTGTTGCGTTTCGGACAGTTCCGGGTGAGGGCCGATTTCGAGCGTTACATGTTGATACCAGTCGGCGTCGGTTGCCAGATCGCATGTGCTCGGGCGCGTGCCCCGTACCTCCATGATCCGCGACAATACGAAGTCCTTGAACGACTGGTCGATCTCGCAGAAGGCGCGGGCATGCCAGCGAAAGCCGTCGAAGCCAATGGCGTGTGGGGCGATCCACCGCCATTGGGGCGCGGGGCGAGACAGTGACTGATATTTGATCTCGATAGACTCGGTACGGCGAATTGCAGACACCACGGCGCGCAACGTTCGGGCGTTCACACCACGTGCCGGTGTCGGTGCAGCGTCGAAGTCGGGAATCTGGCCAATCCAGGCGTCGGACCGGTCGACGATGCCATCAGCGACCGAGCGAAGTTGAGAAAGGTAGCGGCTGGCGTCCGGCTTCAAGAAGCACGGTGCAAAATCGGAACCGCGCACATAGGTACGTGCGCTCTTGTCGTAGGCCATGTTGGCGGGGGCAAGCCCGAGATAGCGGTTTAGATCCGTCGAGGCCTGCTGCACCGAAATCCCGAACATCTCCATCAGGTCGCCGCGATTCACGTGACCCTCCCAGAACAGTCGGAATTCGATGAACTCAAGCCGGCGTTCGACGCCCCACCTGAGATCATTTCCCTTAAGTTGATTTTGGCCTTCGCCCACCAATCGCCTCTCACAGTCTGAGTGTCTATCTACTAGACCAGACTAGTTTATAGACATGCGCGCTATGGTGCTCAAGGCGTTTATTCAATTTCGATTGAAACGATAGAGGAGCGACCCGCCATCGCGCGTGACCTCCGATGGCATCTCGCCAGGGAGGTCCGGTGCCTTCGCGTGCTGTCCCGGGGCGCGGCTCCGAGGGGACGATCACAGGGGCGAACCGCAGCTCTCCGGCCCGGAAAGGCATAATATAGCTGAGCCGCAAACGACTCGGACCTATTCGCTCCGCGCCGCGTCGAGCAAATGCCGGTAACCGTACTCGGTCATCCAACGGGCGCGCTTCAGATGCGCCTCCCAGCAGCGGCGGGCGCGGTCGGGTTCCGCGTCTGGATCGCGATCCAGGACAATGCGGGCGACCTCGCGCCAGTCGGCGCCCTCGGCCTCGGCGTCCAGCAGGCGCAGATAGGTGATGAAATGGTCCTCGTCATAGGACGTGATTTCGTCCGCCCACGGCACCTCGTCGGCGATCTCGGGATCGAGTTTGGCCATGCACCCGTCCTCCATGCCGTGCGCATCCATGGCACCTGTTCGGGGCCGCCTCCGGGCGTCGGGTGCGCGGCGCTGCTCCACCCATCATAATACGGAATGGCGCCGGAGGCCTGCGGGCATATGTCGGTTAACGTCTCCGGTCAGGCGCAATCTCTGCGGAACAGCGAAGGCGTCGTCCCCGTCATCTTGCGGAACACGTCCGTGAAATGGCTGTGGCTGGAAAAGCCAAGGGCAAGCGCGATCTCCGTGATCGACGCACGGTCCGACAGCAGCATCTCCTTCGCCTTCTGAATCCGCCGCTCTTTGATGTAGCGGCAGGGCGACTTGCCGAACGTTGCCTTGAAGGCCTTGCCGAAATGATGCGGGCTGAGTCCCGCTTCCGCGGCGAGTGCGGCAAGTCCGATATCTTCGTCCAGATGCGCCTCGATGAAATCGACGATCCGCCGCCGGCGCGAGGCGCCGAGACCGCCCCGGATCGACGGCGGTGGCTTGCCGTTTTCGCCATAGGTCTCGAACAAGCGCAGGGCGAGCGACGTGCCGACGAGGTCCAGGCACAGCCCGCCGCAGCGGCTATTATCGTTCAAGCTGCGCCTGAGGCAGGCTATCAGCTCCTCGACCGCCGGGTCGCGGAGCGCCGCTCTACCTCTGATCTCGGGCACGCGCCCGTCGAAAGCGTTGCCGATTGTGCGTTCGATGAAGCTATTTTCCATGGCAATGACGAAGGACTGCTTGTCGGCCGTCCAGCCGACATGGGCGGCCCGATTGGCCGGGCTCAGATGAAAGTGCCCCGCAGCGACCGGATATTTCTCGGTCCGACGGCTGTCAGGCAAACGGCAGATGAGATCCAGCGGTTCGCTTTCATGCATGAAGAGGGCGAACTGTGCCGTGACGATCTGTGTCCCGGGATTGATCGGGATATCGCATCGGCTGACGACAATGCCGTTGCGGGCGATACGCCGCGTGACGGACAGTACCGGGGACGCAATTTCCGACGTGAAATCGACCAAAGTGGTTTCGGCCATGACGCAATCTCCATCGCCTGAAAATTGATGTCTCGGCCGATAGCGGGTTGCCGGCCTTTAACAAGTTCCATTCCCGGTAGAGTGTGTGTTTCAAAATAGATGATCCTGTGACAACTTTGTGATGAGGGCGGCGCAACTGTGGCAATCTCGGGTTTCGTTTTCTCTGCCCGAGTTCATTTGTACTTTAATAAAATTCCGTAGTTTGCAGGTCTAGCCAGGTCTGACGTTGCGAATATTGTAACGATTTCCTGAAAGACGCCGCGAAAACACGGAAGCCAACCCGTGTCTCAACTATCGATAGTAATCGATGTCGGCGGCGCCCTCCCGCCAGTGACATCGACCTGGCAGGAGGCGGCTTGTCCCAGGTGCTGTGCGACGGATCGTCAAATGGCCGCGCCGCGTCCGCTACGGCCGGATGGCCTCATGGGAGGAGACAAGCCCCATGTCCAAGGAGAAGACCGTCCCCGGCATAAGTCCGCGCGCCGACTGGCGCGATCCCGAAAGTTACAAACCCCTCATCGACCTGGACCGGGCCGGTTGGGCCTGGGAGTGGCTCAAGCGCAATCCCGACTTCGCCACGGCTGCCGGTGGGCTGCCACAGGTGTCGCCTCCACTCCGTCCGTCCGCTACCGAGCCCCGGCTGAAGGCCGCTCAGCCCCGAATCCTCCGTATCCAGAATCCGGGGCCGTTCGAACAATGGGGCGTCTTCTTTCACCACTGGCGTTGCCCTGCCGGCTACGGACGTCTTTTGGCTGCCCGATCTCAATCCATCGGTGCTCGTCGTGGAAGCGCAGCCCATTGCACCCGGCCACACCGACGCCTTCGACATCCGATGCTTTGCGTCACTGGCGACTGTGTTGTGCTGCGGCGGATCCGAGCACGTGCTTTTCAGCGATGGCTTGCGCCATCTCCAACTGATGGTGACGGCAGGCAGTGTTCTCGATGGCCCGGTGTGCTTCCGCTACCTGCTGTCGGGTCTCCGGCACACGGAGGCGAAGGTTCCGGCGCTGCAACGGCTGTGCGGGCTTTGCCGCCTCGGCCGTCTGCCGCGCGGCCTCTTTCCGCCGGAGCGCCGGGCCAAGCGCTGGGCGATGATGCTGCGCGCCTGGGACGGAGAAATGGCGGGCGCAAGCCGGCGGCAGGTGGCGGCGGCGATCTTCGGGGAGACGGCGGCGCACGAGCTCTGGGAGTCCGGTTACCGCTCCCGCATGCAGCGGCTCGTCCGCGAGGCCGAGGAGATGATCAGCGGCGGCTACCTGAGACTTCTGGGGCGGGCGGCAGAGGGAAAGGGAGGCTTCTGATGGATGAAGGGCTGAAGCCGGCAAGAGAGAGCCGGCCCGCCCGCAACCCGTGAGGAAACCTCCCATGTTCCAGTTCGTCCGCCTGTCCGCCGTCATCGGCATTGTATTTTTCGCCTGTCTGTCCTTCTGGCCCGCGCTCGACGAAGAGCATTCCGGCCCGGCCAATGTGATCGACGCCGACACAATCGAAGTGGGCGGTGAGAAGCATCGCCTCTACGGCGTCGATGCCGTGGAGATCGACCAGCGCTGCCGCCGTCGCGATAGCGCGACATGGCCTTGCGGCAAAGAGGCCGCCGCCGCGCTCACCAAATTTCTCGAAGGCCGAAAGGTCAATTGCGAAGTCTGGCAGGGAACGACGCGCGATGGCCATGGTCGGTTCGTATCTGTTTGCTACGCCGGTGGCGACGACATCAGTAGCTGGGTGGTGAAGAACGGCTGGGCCGTCGCCGATCGCGACGCCAATCGTCTCTACAACTACACAAGCGACGAGGGCACGGCCCGGTTTCTGCGCCGTGGCATTTGGGACGGAACCTTCGATCCGCCCGCCGAATGGCGGCGCCGGCAGCAGGCGGGAGACCGGCCATGAACGCGCTCTTCCCGGCGCCCGACATTCCCACCATCCGGCTGCGCGTGCTGTCGCTCGGCGCCGGCGTGCAGTCGACCACGCTTGCCCTGATGGCGGCCCATGGCGAGGTCGGGCCACTGCCCGATTGCGCGATCTTCTCCGACACCTGCTGGGAGCCGCGAGCGGTCTATGAACATCTCGCCTGGCTGAGGTCGCCGAACGTGCTGCCCTTCCCCGTGTATGTCGTCTCGGATGGCGATATCCGCGAGGGGCTGATCCGCGGCGCGCGGGGCGAGCGCTGGGCGTCGATCCCGGCCTTCACTAAATCGAAATCCGGCAAGGTCGGCATGATCCGCCGCCAGTGCACCAAGGAGCTGAAGATCGCGCCGATCCGCCGCAAGGTGCGGGAGCTGGCCGGCATTGCCGGCAAGCGCTCGCCCAAGCACCCGATCGTCGAGCAATGGATCGGGATCAGCTTCGATGAAGTGATCCGGATGAAGCCGTCCTTCGAAGCGTGGCAGGTCAATCGCTTTCCCTTGATCGAAAAGGGCATGACCCGCCGCCACTGTCTGCGCTGGCTGGAGAAGCACGGCTATCCCACACCGCCGAAAAGCGCCTGCATCGGCTGCCCTTTCCACAGTGACGGCGCCTGGAGGCGAATGCGCGATGAGGATCCCGATGCCTGGGCCGATGCCGTTGCTATCGACGGGTTGATCCGCTCGGGTTTCCGCGGCTTGTGCGGCGAGGTGTTCCTGCATCGCTCCTGCGTGCCGCTCGATGAGGCTGACCTCGACACGCTGGAGGACAAGGGCCAACTCGACCTCTTCGCCAATGAGTGCGAGGGGATGTGCGGGGTGTAGCGCATTTCTCTTGGGCATCGGTCTGGCCGCTCTCGCATTCGAGGGCGGCCCTTCCCCGCTGACGGGTTTCGAGGCGCGGAACGGTTCCGGGCCGCCCGTCGCGGGAGAACATCGATGCACGATCGCGATTACAGTGCCGACATCGCCAAGGCCCTCGCCACGTTGGGCGGCCATCTGACGATCGGCCGCGGAGGGTTCAGTCTGCACTACCTGAATGAGTATGGCGGCCAGAGCAGCCTGTCCGGCTACGATTGCAACACCGTGAAACAGCAGGCCATCGCCGCCGGACTTCCGGTGATCGACAGCCGCTGTGTCGACTTCGACAAGGTGGCCAGGCTCGCCATCTCCGGGCCGATGATCTGTGTTGGCGGTGCTCCCGACCCTGAGCCATGGGGCGAGTTCTCCTATGCCCCGCTGGCCGTAGTTGCCCGCGCCTACGCCGCAGCCGGGGCGGAGGTCTACAACCTCGACCTGGAGGAAGCCGCGGGGGCGGCGGCCTGAAGAGGGAGAGGGAAGTGGGTGTCTTCGTGACGAGCCTGGTTGGGGAAAGAGGGCTTTCTCCGGCTCGTCACGGAGAACCTGACATGACAAAGGCGAAAATTGAGAAGATTACGCTGTCCCAGGCGCGGGACATTCCATTCGACAGGCTGGCGCTTTCGAGCCGCAACGTCCGGCGGGTGCGGGCCGGTGTATCGATCGAGGAACTGGCCGAGGACATCGCCCGGCGCACGCTGTTGCAGTCCCTGAGCGTGCGGGCGGTGATCGACGAAGACGGTCAGCCCACCGACAGATACGAGGTGCAGGCCGGCGGCCGCCGTTACCGGGCGCTGGAGCTGCTGGTCAAGCAGAAGCGGCTGGCGAAGAATGCCCCGATCCCCTGCATCGTGCGGGAGGACGGCATTCTGGAAGAGGATTCGCTGGCCGAAAACTGCCAGCGCGTTTCACTCCACCCGGTGGATCAATTCCGTGCCTTCCAGTCGCTGAAGGAACAGGGAGTGGGCGAGGAGGAGATCGCCGCCCGCTTCTTCGTGACGCCGCAGATCGTCAAGCAGCGGCTGAAGCTCGCCAGCGTGTCGCCCAAGCTGCTGGAAGTCTATGCCGATGACGGCATGTCGCTGGAGCAACTGATGGCCTTCACGATTTCGGACGACCATGCCCGGCAGGAACGGGTCTGGGAGACCGTGCAGCGCGGCTACAACAAGGAGCCCTATTTCATCCGCAAGCTGCTGACGGAAAACACCGTCCGCGCCACCGACAAGCGTGCCCGCTTCGTCGGGCTCGCGGCCTATGAGGAAGCTGGCGGCATCGTGCTCCGCGACCTGTTCTCGCAGAATGACGAAGGCTGGCTCCAGGATGTGGCGCTGCTGGAGAAGCTTGTCACCGAGAAGCTCGCGGCCGAGGCCGAGGCAATCAAGGCCGAGGGCTGGAACTGGATCGAGGTCGCTTCGGACTTCCCCTATGGCCACACTGCCGGCCTGCGCCGCGTCATGGGCGAAACGGAGACGCTGTCCGACGAGGAGCACACCCGCCGCGAAGCCCTGCGGTCGGAGTTCGAGGAGATCGAACAGCGCTATTTCCAGGAAAGCGACGAGGATCTGCCCGAGGAGGTCGATCGGCGTCTCGCCGAGATCGAGGCGGCACTCGATGCCTTCGAGAACCGGCCCGTCATCTACGACGCGCAAGAGGTCGCCCGCGCCGGCGCATTCGTCAGTATTGATGGTGATGGCAAGCTGAAGGTCGAGCGCGGCTATCTCCGGCCCGAGGACGAGGCGCCGGCCGAAACGGGCAGCGATGGTCAGGACACGGATGCCTTCATCCGCGATCATGTCGAGATCGTCCATGTCGGCCGGAACGGCGAGACGGGTCAGGTCGATCCCGCCGCCGCGCTATCCGGCAATGGGGCGCAAGCTGACGATGCCGAAGCCGAGGAAGACGGTCTCAAGCCGCTGTCCGAGCGCCTGGTCATGGAACTGACGGCGCACCGGACGCTCGCCCTGCGGGACGCGCTGGCGAACGACCCGGACATCGCCTTCCTCGCCGCACTGCACGCCTTCGTTCTCCAGACCTTCTGGCGGTATCCGACGGCGAGTTGCCTGGAGATTTGCGCCGAAAGCCCGACGCCGACCGTTCAGGGGCCGGGGCTGAAGGAGAGCCAGTCGGCGAAGGTCATTGACGAGCGGCACGCCAATTGGGAGAAGCAGCTTCCCGACGAGCCGGAACTGCTCTGGGAGTTTCTCTGCGATTTCGACCACGACAGCCGCATGGCGCTCTTCGCCCATTGCGTCTCGCTCACCGTCAACGCGGTGCATGAGCCGTGGAACCGGACACAGGGACGCCGGCATCATGCTGACCAACTCGCCTGCGCGGTTTCGCTCGACATGACCGCGGCCGGGTGGAAGCCGACGGTGGAGAACTACCTCAATCGCGTGCCGAAGGCCCGCATCCTCGAGGCGGTCACCGAGGCCAAAGGCGCCGGCATGGCGGAGCTCATCGAAGGGCTGAAGAAGTCCGACATGGCCGAACAGGCCGAGCGGCTTCTGGCCGATACCGGCTGGCTGCCCGAGCCGCTGCGCACGCCCGGCGTCGAGACCGTAGTGGTCACGGGCGAACCGGGGTCCCCGGAGCCGGATGCCTCGCCCTCGGAGTCTTCCGCCGCCGCCGAACTTCCGGCATTCCTCACCGCTGCCGAATAAGCGGCTGTTCTCTCAAATCCATCCACTTAAGCCCGGTCCCCGTGCGGCGGAATGTCCGCGCGGGGCCGGGCTTCGCGTTTTTCTGGAGATCGAAATGCTGAAATCGACCAACCCTACCTACACCCCATGGGGCAAAGCCGACTATGAAAAGGTCTATGCCGAGGGCATCGTCTTCTACGGCACACCGTCGCATGGCGGCTTCAAGCTCGACCGCGAGCGAAACGCTAAGGTTCATCCTGCTCTGCGCGAGAGGGACGGATTTTACGAGGAGGATTGCGCCTGGGCGAAAGTCGCCTTTACCTTTCCCGAAGTCTTTTCCGAGAAGGACCGCGAAGCGGCGATCCGCACGCTGAAGGAATGGTATCCCGACGAATACGAGACCGTCGCAGGCGTTATCCTTGCCCCCGGCGAATCCCACGTCAAAGACGATCGGCTGTTCCTTGAACGCCACGCCAACGACTGGATCGTCATCAGCGCGATAAGGTCGGACCAGCATCCCGGCATGGTCGAGTGCATCGCCACAATAGGCGGCCGACGCGGGCATTGGGGCAAGCCCGATTCTACTGAGCGGCGCTATCTCGTGCCGGATGCCGAATATGACCGGCGCGGCAAATTCGGCTTCGTCATCGATCCCACCCGCCACGCGCTCTATGACGGCCCATCCAGCTTCATCGCACGGAGGGCGGCGTCATGAAATTCATCGTCACCCTTCAGGCCACGGCCGAAATCGAGGAGCGCTGGGAAATTGAAGCCACGAGTACGGAAGAAGCGCAAGCCATCATCGATGATGGCCTGCTCCATGAGCACCGATTCATCCGTGACAAGGTTCTCGGCGAAGAACGCGACCGCGAGATTCTGTCAATCATCCCGGCGCCCTCGGAAGAAGAACCATGCTGCCAATGCCGGAACTGCAATTGGCATGGGTCAGTCGATAAGGCCGACCCCGTTCATGATATGTGGTCGCGTGTGCTGCCGGGCGAAATTATGCCGGCGGGCGATTGTCCCGACTGCGGCGCGCTCATTCATCTGGTTTCGGGAGCCTGACACATGGCTATTCCCGATCACATCCGCGCCAATTTCGAGACTCTGCTGCGTGCGGCCAGAAACGGCGACCTTGCCTTGATGGAATGCACGGATGCGTCCAATGGCATACCGCGTTATGTGCTCGCCGCCGTGCAGCGTGACGATGGCGGCGAATACTTTTTCACGCCCTTCGGCCATCTGGCGGAGGGGAATCCCTACGTGGCTTCCCACCCGCCAGAGTGAGAGCAGACCGGGATGAGGGCGGGCCGGGAGCAAGCAAGAGAGAGCCTGCCCCGGCCTTTTCCTGAAACCTCAATCCCGGAGCAATCTCATGAATCTGATGACGCCAGCGGCGGCGGTGACGGCCGCCGCACCCATCCGTGCGCCCGAAGAAGAGGCCGCCTGCATCCTCAAGGCGGCGGAGCGCATTCTCACCGGTCTCGAACGCGGCCTTCTCATCGAGGCCCGCGTCCTGCGGCAAGCGATGGAGGAGGCGTTCGGCGGTTCGGACGCCGAGGGTTTCTGGACCTGGAAAGCCGCATATGAAGCTTGCGAAGCCGCGCAGGTTCTGTTCCTCCGCAAATATGGTCGCGCCATGCGGGAGAAGGCGGGCTCGCCCGCCGCGCGGCTCGCCATGCTTTCCCGCATCGCCGGACTTCTTCCCACCCACACCCGTCGCACGCAGGAGTCCGAGGAGTTCCAGCAGTTCAGCACACCCATGCCGCTTGCCTATGCGGCCAGCATCGCGGCGGGCCTCACCGGCGACGATGCGGTGCTGGAGCCGTCGGCCGGCACGGGGATGCTTGCCGTATTCGCCGAGATCATGGGTGCGCGGCTGGCGCTCAACGAGATCGCCGATACGCGGGCCGCGCTTCTGCGGCGGCTGTTCCCGGACAGCCCGGTCAGCACGCATGACGCGGCCAGCATCGATGATCGGCTGGCGGACGATGTCGCTCCGTCGGTTGTTCTCATGAACCCGCCCTTCTCGGCGGCGCTCCACGTGCAGGGGCGCGTGTCCGACGCGGACTTCCATCACGTGCGCGCGGCGCTGGCGCGGCTGCCCGAGGGCGGTCGCCTGGTCGCCATCACCGGGCACAATTTCCCCGTCGATAAGCTGAACGGCGCGGTGCGTTTCACCTGCGTCGTGGATGGCTCCGTCTATTACAAGCACGGCACGACCTTCGACACGCGCCTCACCGTCATCGACAAGTCGCTTGAATCGGCTTCGTCGCCGGTATTGCCGCGCGCGGAGAACGCCGCCGAATTGCTCGCCCGCCTCATAGAACATGTGCCGCCTCGCTTGGAGGCGGACGGCGAGATCGGGTTCGGTACAGCGGCGAAGCCCGCTGTTGCGCGCAAGGTCGCGCCAATCGCACGCAGACCGCAGCCCGCCATTTCTGCGGCGCCCGATGCTGTCGAGCTCTCCTATGAACCCATCGAATGGAAGCCGGCCGAGGGCGCCGACCTGACCGACGCGCTCTACGAGGGCTACGCCCTGCAATCGATCCATATCCCGGGCGCCAAGCCGCACCCGACGAAGCTGGTGCAGTCGGCGGCCATGGCCTCGGTGGCGCCGCCGCACCCTTCCTATCGGCCGCATCTTCGGGTGCATATAATAAAGAGTGGCATCCTGTCCGACGCGCAGCTTGAGAGCGTCATCTATGCCGGCGATGCGCATTCCCGGCATCTCGCGGGATCGTGGACGGTCGATGAGACCTTCGACAATATCCATGCCGCACCGGAAGGCGCCGAGAATGCCGTGCGCTTCCGCCGCGGCTGGTTCCTGGGCGACGGCACCGGCTGCGGCAAGGGCCGGCAGGTCGCCGGCATCATCCTCGACAGCTGGATCAAGGGCCGCCGCAAGGCGGTGTGGATCTCCAAGTCCGACAAGCTGATCGAGGACGCGCAGCGCGACTGGTCGGCGCTGGGCATGGAGCAACTGCTCGTCCAGCCCCTGTCGCGCTTCAAGCAGGGCACGCCGGTCCGGCTGTCGGACGGGGTGCTGTTCGTGACCTACGCCACCCTGCGCAACGAGCCGCGCCTGCGCCAGGTCATCGACTGGCTGGGAGACGGCTTCGACGGCGTGATCGTTTTCGACGAAGCCCATGCCATGGCCAACGCCGCCGGCAGCAAGGGTGAGCGCGGCGAACAACTTCCCTCCCAGCAAGGTCGTGCCGGCCTGCGCCTGCAGCGCGCCTTGCCGGACGCTCGCATCGTCTATGTCTCCGCAACCGGCGCCACCGACGTGCGCAACCTCGCCTATGCCGAGCGGCTGGGCTTGTGGGGCGGCGAGGATTTCCCTTTCGCCAATCGAGCCGAGTTTGTGCAGGCGGTCGAGGCCGGCGGGGTCGCGGCCATGGAGGTGATGAGCCGCGACATGAAGGCCCTCGGCCTCTACACGGCGCGGTCGCTGTCCTATGAGGGCGTCGAGGTCGAGATCGTCGACCACAATCTCACCCCGGCGCAGGTGGAAACTTACGACGCCTATGCTGAAGCGTTTCAGGTGATTCACTCCAACCTGAATGCCGCCCTCGAAGCCTCGAACGTCACCGGGGAGCGAAAAACCCTCAACGGCCAGGCGAAGTCCGCCGCCCTGTCGGTGTTCGAGGGCGCCAAGCAGCGTTTCTTCGCAGCGCTGCTTTCGGGGCTGAAGACCGCCACGCTCATCAAATCCATCGAGGCGGACTTGGAGACGGGCCATGCCGCAATCGTACAACTGGTTTCGACTGGCGAGGCGATCCTCGATCGCCGTCTGTCCGAGATTCCAGCCGAGGAATGGGCGGACCTGAACGTCGATTTGTCGCCCCGCGACGTGATCCTCACCTATTTGCAGCATGCCTTCCCGACGCAGCTTTATGAGCCTTATACCGACGAAGACGGCAATCTGCGCTCGCGCCCCGCGTTCGATGCCGAGGGCAACCCGATCCAGTGCCGCGAGGCCGTCGCCTCCCGTGACCGGATGATCGAGCGTCTCGCCTCGCTCGATCCCGTGCCCGGCGCGCTCGACCAGATCATTCAACGCTTCGGGACAGACAAGGTAGCGGAAGTGACGGGACGGTCACGGCGGATCGTGCGCAAGGGCGATCGGCTTTGTGTCGAAAACCGTCCGCCCTCGGCCAATCTCGCCGAGACGCAAGCCTTCATGGATGACGAGAAGCGCATCCTGGTCTTCTCCGACGCCGGCGGGACGGGCCGCTCCTACCATGCCGACCGGGGCGCGAAGAATCAGCGCCTGCGCGTCCATTACCTGCTCGAAGCGGGATGGAAGGCCGACACCGCCATCCAGGGACTCGGCCGCTCCAACCGCACCAATCAGGCGCGGCCGCCGCTGTTCCGCCCCATCGCCACGGACGTGAAGGCCGAGAAGCGCTTTCTTTCGACGATTGCCCGCCGCCTCGATACCCTTGGCGCCATCACGCGCGGGCAGCGCCAGACTGGTGGCCAGGGGCTGTTCCGCGCCGAAGACAATCTCGAAGGCGATCAGGCCCGCGCGGCGCTCAGGCAGTTCTATTGCTGGCTGGCGCAGGGCGCCATTCAGGGTTGTTCGTTGACGCAGTTCGAGGAGATGACCGGCCTGACGCTGACCTTCGAGGGTGGCAACATGAAGGAGGATTTGCCGCCGATCACGACGTTCCTCAACCGGCTGTTGGCACTGCCCATCGCCATGCAGAACACGCTGTTTGCGGCGTTCGAGGAGATTTTGAACGCCCGCATCGAGGCGGCGATTGCGGCGGGCGTCCATGATGTCGGGCTGGAGACAATCCGTGCCGAAAGCCTGATCGTCACCGACCGGCGCACGGTTTGGCGGCACGACAGCGGCGCCGAGACGCGGCTGTTTACGATCGAGCGGCGCGATCGCAACCGCCCCATGACGGCGGAAGAGGCGATCACCATCGAAGGCGGGCGATTGCTCGTCAATGAGCGCTCCGGCCGCGCCGCCGTCAAAACTTCCGCGCCGAGCCTGATGCTCGATGACGGCAGCATGGAACGCCGCGTCCGGCTGTTGCGCCCCATGCAGCGCAACACGATGAGCGTCGATGACTTCGCCGCCACTCATTGGAAGGAAGCGGAGAGGGAAGAATTTATCGCCGCATGGGAAAAGGAGATCGCCGGAATCCCGGAATTCTCGACGAGCACGTTCCATCTCGTCACCGGCCTGCTGCTGCCGATCTGGCGGCGTCTTCCGGAGAGCAACGCCCGCGTTTATCGGCTGCAAACCGACGATGGCGAACGCATCATCGGCCGGATGCTGACGCCCATCGAGGTGGAAGCGTTCTGCCGCAATATCGGCATGGACGCGCCGAAGCTCTCCGCTGGCGACGCCTGGGGTCTGATCAACGAAGGCAAGGTTACGGCCCATCTCGCCGATGGCCTCGTCCTGCGCCGCGCGCGGGTGATGAACGAGCACCGCATCGAACTCACCGGCTTCACTTCCGGCATGGTCGATGCCCTGAAGGCGCGCGGCTTGTTCGGCGAGATCATCTCGTGGAAGCTGCGGTTGTTCGTGCCGGTGGGCGAGGCCGGCAAGGCGATTTTCGAGAGCCTCACCGACCGTTGGCCGCTCACCGAAATCGCGGATCGGGGGTGACATATGTCCCGCGCCGCCGATCTGGCGCGCCGTCTCGGTGAACAGGCCGAGGCGGTGTGCCGCTATTACCTGCCGAACGGCCGCCGCCAGGGCCGATACTGGATCTGCGGCGATGTCATGGGAACTCCGGGGCGGAGTCTTTATGTCCGCCTTTCCGGAGAACGTGCCGGGAAGTTTTGCGATACGGCGACCGGGGAGCATGGCGATCTTCTCGATCTCATCGCCCTCAATCGCGGCCTCGGCTTCCGCGCCGCGCTCGATGAGGGGCGGGGATTCCTCAGCCTGCCGGTTCTGCCGATCCGCCAGGTAGCCCCGTCCGCGCCGTCCGGCTCCTCCGAAGCGGCGCGGCGGCTCTTTGCCGCGTCGAAGCCGATCCGGGGCACGCTGGCGGAACGCTATCTCCAAGGCCGCGGCATCATTCTGCCTGCGGACGTTGCCGCTCTCCGCTTTCATCCGCGCTGCTTTCATCGCGGGCCGCAAGGCCGCGAGATATGGCCGGCGCTCATCGCCGCCGTCACCGATCTCGATGGCGCCATCACCGGTGCGCATCGCACCTGGCTTGATCCTGAGGGCGGCAAGGCGCCTCTCGATCAGCCCCGCCGCGCCATGGGCCATCTCGCCGGGAACGCGGTCCGGCTCGGCGTTGCGTCCGACGTCCTGACGGCGGCGGAAGGCATCGAAACGGCGCTGGCGCTCAAGGCCGTGATGCCCGCCATGCCAGTCGTCGCCGCACTCTCCGCCGCCCACCTCGCTGCCCTGATCCTGCCGCTGGCGCTGCGTCGCCTCTATGTCGCGCGCGACAACGACGGGGCCGGGCGCCTTGCGGTGGAACGATTGCGCGCCCGCGCCAGAGCCGACGATATCGACATCCGCGCCCTCGCCCCGAGGACGGAGGATTTCAACGCCGATCTCCTCACCCTCGGCCCGGACCGGCTCAGGGCATGGCTCGCCGAGCAGCTCGCCCCGGACGATGTTCAGCGTTTCCTGGTCGCGGATGAGCCGAGGCGATGCGTGTGAAATCCGTCAGCGCCGGACGGGGAAGGGGAGAGCATCGGGACCGCCTTCCGGTTCGGCAGGGGCCGCGCCACGGCCTTTCCAAGAGAGGGATCTGCCAGCGCTGGCCGGCTTTGCAACGGCCTGACGGCCGTCCTCCACTTCGTTGCGGCCCGGCGGGTGCAAAGCCGCCCTTTGGCGCTGGCGGGCGATCCCCGGAAAGGCCGCGATGGGCGCGGCCTCGGAACCGGGAGACAGACCCATGCTGCACGATCTCTTCACCGACGACGCCTTCGAACCCCTTCACGCGGCATCGCCAACCGCCCATGTCCTCGACGAAATGGCGCTTCACGGCACCCGTCCCGGCCCGGACGATCCGGAGCGCCTGACGGTGCCCGAAGCCGACCGGGCCGAGCAGGAGATCGAGAACACCGCAGCCGCCCTCATCGCCCTAATGGCCGACACGGCGCTCGATGACGATCTCGACGACGTCCTCTGGGGCTTCGCCAATCTTTTCCACCGCCGCCTGGGCTATCTCGACCGCCTCCTCGACGACAACGAGGTGGCGCAGCGCCGTTTGCAGGAGGAGCAGGACGGCTCGGAGGTCAAGTCCGTCGAGCTCGAGCGCCTGATTGCCCGTGGCGAGGCATTGCTCGAACGCCGCGCCGCCTTCGAGAACCTCCGCGATCTTGCCGCCATCCAGTTCGAATCGGCGACCGGTTCCGCCTGGCGGCCGCATACCGGCTCGATGACGAACCGCAAGACGATGACGGCGGCCATGATCGACAGCCGCGATTTCATCGCCGCTAAGCGCCGGGCCGAGATCGAGCCGCTGCTGCCCGCCGGGCCGCGCATCGCGTTCACCGGCGGCGTCGACTGCAACGACCACATCCGCATCTGGGAGGCCCTCGACAAGGCCCTCGCGAAGCACCCCGACATGGTGCTCATCCATGGCGGATCGCCGAAAGGCGCCGAGAAGATCGCCGCCTGCTGGGCCGACAATCGCAACGTGCCGCAGATCGTCTTCAAGCCCGATTGGACCCGCCACCGCAACGCCGCACCCTTCAAGCGCAATGACCGTATGCTCGAAGCGCTCCCAATCGGCGTCATTGCCTTCCCTGGTTCCGGTATCTCCCAGAACCTCGTCGATAAGGCGCGGAAGATGGGGATCGCCACATGGACCTTCGACAGCGGCGCCACATAGGCGCCGCTCCAAAAGGGAACGCGCTGGAATGGCCTGTCGGTCCCCAAATGACGTGACAGTATTGGTGCACTTTGCATATCATTTATCCGAGCATGGGACGACTGGCATGGCACGGCGGTTAAGCAGGAAGGCATTTCGGACGACGGTCATCCTGACCGAATCGCAGCACAAGCGAATTCTGGAAATCGCTGAGGCAAACGACGCGTCGATCGCATGGGTGCTGCGCCAGGCTCTCGACCGTTATTTGGAGACCGAGGGCAAGCCAGCTCGAGGTTCGGACGCGAAGACCTGCCCATCTTCCGGCAGCGATGTGTAAGGAGAGGCAGGTATGACCGAGCAATCTAAATACCAGCTTCTCTCCCCTGTGTCCGCCGGGGAAAGCGAAGACTTGCTGGCTGGGAAGCCTTCGGAAGACGCGCTGCGACGTATTCAGGCGCTCCTCGCTGACTGGCTTCGGATGGAGAACGTCATTGTCTTGACGGCCGCCGGGTGCTCGGTCGGCGCCGGTGGTCGATTGATGGCTGGCCCCAGGACAAACAATCTCGAATGCCTTGTTCTCGATGCGGTCGAGAAATGCGAGCTTCCTCCGAAGGCGGCCTCCATCATGCGCCATAGGAAGGCAACTTGGCCGACAGAAGAGAATGGTGGGCCCCTTGGGTTTGAAGACTGGCTCAGCTACCTGTTCAATGCGTCGGGCCTGACGAACCCGGACAGCTCGCCGGTCGACGCGGTGGTCTGGAAAGGTGACGTGCCAGAGGGCGAGGAGCCTCCTCTGATGCTCGCCGACGGTGATTTAGCCGAACTGCGTAAACTGGTTGAGAAGGCCATCTTCGCTGAATGTGCCCTCCAGATTGATCGTGGTGAACTCTCGGGTACGAGCGACGGTCAGTCATCGGGCCATATTCCCTTTCTCGCGAAGCTGATTGCCCGCGACACGAACCTCGGGCGGACCCATCTCTTCACACTCAACTACGACACGCTGTTTGAGCAGGCGATGGAAGAACTGGGCGTCCAGTATTTTGACGGATTTTCTGGCAGAGCCAGCTCTCGCTTTGATCCAGCCGTGTATGGGCTTGATATCTATTACCCTGGCGACGTCTCCGAGGGGCGGGTGCGCCGCTTCGACAAATTCCTGCAATACTACAAGCTTCACGGTTCCCTGCATTGGTATGTCGGCGATGACGGGATGTATCGCGCCCGTCACCGCGACCTTTCGTTTGCCAGCGACTACAGGAAGCTCCCTGCTGAAGAGAAGGCGGCGAAGCTACAGTCCGAAGGATTCTCCACGGTTAACTCCTTCGGCATCCTGCCAACCTCGCAGAAGTTCACTCAGACGTTGGACATGCCCTATGCGCATCTGTTCCGGCTCTTTCATGCGCGCCTGAACCAACCGCAGACGTTCTTCCTCGTTGTCGGATACGGTTTTGGTGACGACCACGTGACACGGATCATCGAGACGGCCTTGATGAATCCGTCTCTAGTCATGCTGGTTGTGGAGCCCAATCCACAAAGCGCGATCGTGGAAAGAGTCCGCCGCTATCAGAGCCTGGGTCAGAGGGCGTTTGTCCTGACTGAGCGACTCGGTGCGGGCGAAAAATGCTCATACAAGATCGCCACGTTCGCTGATTTCGCGCAGAACATCATGCCGGATGTAAAGTGGCTCGATGACTATAGGCGCCTTCGGTCTTTTGAAGAGCAGATTAGGAAGACAGAAGACAGGAAGCCGGATGCCCCGGAGAGCGCCACCTGATGGAACAGCCGCGCATCATAGGGCATGTGGTCGCTGTCAGCGGCTTCAGGCTGAAAGTGGAACTTTCCCCTGACGCGAAGTCATCGTCTCGGGCCACGCCGGATGGGGTGCAGCGCGCAGTTGCCATTAACTCCTTCCTGACCTTTGACCTGGGAGCCGGCACACATGCAATCGGGCTGCTCAGCGATCTTGAAGCTCGGGAGAGCTACGACCCGACCCGTGACGAAGAGCTTTCTCTGGAACTGACGAAGCCACGGCGGATCGCGTCAGTGCAATTGCTTGGAACGGTGAAGCAGACCGGCAAATCCGGATGGAAATTTGATCCAGGCATAACGGTCCTGCCGACCCTTGATACGCCGGCTGAGGTAGCAAATCCCGACGTTCTGTCAGGTATCTTCGCCCATCCGCCCGAGCGGAACAAACCACGCGATTGGTCAGAGGGGGATTACGACTTCCCACTGGAAATCGGCCATCAAACGGGTGACGAAAATACGCGGGTGAAAGGGTCCTTCAATGACCTCTTCGCCCGGCCGCTCGCAGTTGTAGGCAACACCGGGTCTGGAAAATCATACACGGTCGCGAGCCTAATCCGAGGCATCATAGAGCATGAGAAGTTCGCCGTCGCCTCCAAGGCAGAACCTCATGTCTTCATCCTGGATATCAACGGCGAGTATGCAAGCGCCTTTCTTGATAAGTCACAGGCGTCCTATGCGCGGGATCCAAATAAGATTTACCTGAGTGGGCAGGAATTCTGCCTGCCTGCGTGGCTCATGAATGGGGAGGAGGTTTGCGACTGGCTTCAGGCGTCCGAAGCAACACAGGAGCCCGTTCTCAAGGACTGGTGGTCGATCGCTAAAGCCAATCGAGGCGGCGCGGCTTCCTACGATCCCTTGCAAGTCGCCATAGGAAAGATTGATTCTGCATTGGCTTGGCTTGATGACCCGCGACAGCCGGCCAACGGCACCTTCGACGTGTATATCAGTCACGCCCAGCAATATGTGCCTGATATAGACTGGAATACCTTCAATGGGATTCCGAACTGGACGCCCGATGCGACAAATCAGTGGCGAAAGGTCGCGAACGAAAAGGCGGTTAGGGATCGGCTCAGTGAAATCCGATCAACGTTGCTGGAGAAGATTTCGGCGCGGCAGAATGAGGGCGTGAACTTTGCCAAGACCGCCGACGCGCCGCGGTTCATCGCTGTGCGCGAGTTTCGCGATCCCAATTTGGTCGATAGATCCACCGACCAGGAAGGCAGCAAACGGATTGATCAGTATCTCCTTACGTTGAAACTGCGGCTTCGGACACGCCTCGATGACAGACGCTGGCAGTCGTTTTTCAGCTATGAGGAACAGGGTATCCAGAGCTACGAGGACTGGATGCAAAAGCTCGGGGTCGGACAAAAGTCCGGTTCAAGGGTTTCCGTCCTCGACTTCTCCATGCTGTCTTCGGAGGTTCTGCCCTTCGCATGCGCGCTCCTTGGAAGGCTTCTCCTTGAAACACGGGAAATGCTGCGTCCCGACGTACGCAGTCGATACCCCTGGGTGCTGGTTTTGGAGGAAGCCCACAACTACGCAAGACCGCCAGGTCGCGTGGAGGACCGAGGACAAAGCCTGTCTAGGAGGGCGTTCGAGCGCGTCGCCAAGGAGGGGCGTAAATTTGGGCTGTCACTCATTGTTGCCAGCCAGCGCCCCAGCGAGATAAGCCCGACCATCATTAGCCAGTGCGCCAATTTCTTCTCGCACCGGCTTCAGAACCCAGATGATATTGATCATTTCCGGCGCATCATCCCCAAGCAGGCCCAGCGGCTACTTGATCAGGTAACTGTGCTTGCAGCGGGGGAAGCTATTGTGTTTGGCAGTTCCGTGCACGTTCCTGTACGGGTTCAAATCAAGCTGCCGACCCAAGAGCCATGGAGCGCGACCGCCGCACCCTTTGTAGACTGGAGCGGGGAAGAGGCGTTTCCGCTTGCGGATGTCATCGAGAACTGGGGTCTGACCAAAGAAGTTCCCGAAGCCGTAACGGCATCACCCGCTGAACATGCTGAGGCGGCAAGTTCGGCTGATGACCTCGATGATGAAATCCCATTTTGAGATTTGTCGGGTTTCAGGCGAGGCGCTGACGGACATTCAGATCCCCTACTGGCATTCGTGATGGTGTGCAGGTCGCCCCCCAAATTCCGATACCTCACCCGCGCCACAGTGTCTTGTCGCGGCATGGCTGGGCGCCCGCGCGGGACAAGCCCCGCGCGCCGGGCTCTCGTGAACCGAACCGCCTTCGGCGTTTCGGCCTTCGGCTTCGATCCCTGGCGCGAACGCCCGCTGCGCGGGCGGGTGGCGGTCCAACGGCGCCGGCCAAGACGCGCCCCGCTGGACGCGATGGTGACGGGGCCTGGAGGGGAGAATGCGGCGTGGGCCATGGCTCCCAAGGCCAGGTTCGAACGCCATCCTTCCTGCATCTCCGGCTCCGATGGGCGTGCGCATGAGGTCGAAAGGGGCGCGGCACGCAGGCGGTCGGATTGGTCTCGCCGCCTGCGGCTACGGTGGCGCAGCGGCGCCAGTTTCATCGCCGCGGCGATGCCGTCAACGGCGCGCAGCGGGAGCTTTGGACATGCCCGGCGCGCGGTCGAAGGCCGAGTGGTTGGCGATTTTCGTGTCGTTGCAACCCCGGTCAAGCCGTCGTCCGATGCGGTGAACTCGGTGACGGGGAAGGCCATGGCGCTCCTTCGCCGACTGTTCATCGAGGCAGTCACCATCCCTGCATGTCTCTCATCGCGTAAATCCCGCGCCGGACCGTTCAACCCGCCGTCCGGGAAAATTTCCCCTGCCGCGAAAAGTGCTCCGCTGACGCTGCGCCCCTTCGGGTGACGGCGAAGCCGTCAACTTTTCCCGGCATTCCTCGCGCCCGCTTCGCTCCAAATTTTCCCTCCCGGTGGGTCCTCCACTTCGTTCCGGCCCTCCGCTCACGCTACGGGTGAACCGGCCCGCCTATGCGGTCTTTTCGCTGGAGCCATCGCAGGGATGGTCTCTGCGACGAACAGCGAAAGGATCATCACCATGGCCATCACCCTCGGCACGTTCACCAAGCAGAACGACGGCAGCTTCACCGGGACCCTCAAAACCCTCAACGTCACCGCTAACCTCGTCGTCGTCCCCGTAGACAAGATGTCCGAAAACGCCCGACTATCGCGTCTATGCCGGCAACGGCCAGCGCTACGAGGTCGGCGCCGGCTGGAGCCAGGTCGCCAAGTCGAGCGGCGAGACCTACCTGAACCTCAAGATCGCCGCGCCGGAATTCGGCCCCAACTGGGTGCGCGCCCGCCTCGTCAAGCTGGAGACGCCGATGGAGGACGGCACCTCGCACCTCGCCCTGTGGGAGCCGCGCGAGCGCTGATCCCGCCCACTCCCGAGGACCCCGCCGGAGCGCATCCGGCGGGGCTTATCTTCATGCATTCCGCCCTGCCCGACCGCCGCAATCCAAGCGGTGTCGGCGCTGGTCGCGCCGACGGGCTTTCCGTCTCGATCTTCCCAGTCTGCCATCCGGCGCGACGAGCCTGTAAAGGATCGCGGGCACCCTCCAAAATGCTCCGTTCCGCTCGCGCTCCACTCCGCATTTTGGCTCCTCCCGCGCCCGCTTCGCGGCGGCTTTGCCGTCCTTGACAGGCTCTATCCGGATGACCGGGGACCCCGTTCTCGACGGGAGAACGGCTCAATCAAGGAGGTTCCCATGTCCATCCAGATCAATTTCTCCCACGACATCCGCGTTGAATATCGCGGCCATTTCTACGCCGAGGACGAGCTGCGCGAGAGCATCTGGCTCGTCAATATGGAGCTGCGCAACGGCCTGCCGAGGCGCGAGCGCATCGAGGCCAAGCAGCAGATCGCGGAGATGGAAGCAGCGCTCGAGGCGCTGCTGAACACCGCGAGAGCGGGGCGTTGAGCCCCGCTTTTCGCGGCGTTTTCGAGCCGGACGCCGGTCTCTCGTCCATTCATCGCGAGGGGGGATCGTTTTTGGCACCCCCCGTTTTTCGATCCTGAGCAAGCGCGCTCCCCGCCGACATCCTTCGCCCATTCGCGTCGATCTTCGCCGAAAGGAGCCAAAGGATGACCGATCACACATCGAGGGCGGCCGAGGCCCGCAAAGGCTCGCCGTTCCTCTCCACGCGGGAGGCCGCATTCTATCTCGGCCTCTCCTTCCGCACCCTTGAAAAGATGCGCCTGACGGGGAACGGCCCGCGCTTCCGCAAGCATGGCCGCTTTGTCCGCTATCACATCGCCGACCTCGATGCCTGGTCGGAAGGACGACGGCATTCCTCCACATCTGACGAGGGAGAACGCGGATGAAAAGGCCCGCTGTTCTTCCTCTCGTCGCCACGCTTGCGGGCATCGCGCTCGTCGGCTTCTCCGCCATCGCGCACCCCCAGCCGCGCCTTGTCTGGAACGCCTCCGCCAGCGCGCCGATCGGTCTCTATCGCGTCGTTTCCGGCGCGCCGGAACGCGGCGATTTCGTCCTGGTCCGCATCCCGAAATCCATCGAAAAGCTGGCCGCCATCCGCGGCTATCTGCCCGCCGGCGTGCCGCTCATCAAGCGCATTGCCGCCGTCGCCGGGGATGATGTTTGCGCCTTCGACGGGGCCATCATCGTCAATGGCGAAATCGTTGCCCGCCAGCGCAAGGTGGATCGGGCAGGACGTTCCCTGCCGCGCTGGAATGGATGCCGGGAACTTGTCCCGGGCGAATTCTTCCTCCTGACGAAGGCCCCGGACTCCTTCGACAGCCGCTATTTCGGGCCGGTGACGAGCGCCCGCGTGATCGGGAGGCTCGCCGCGCTATGGATCGACTGAGCCCCCTTATCTTCGCGGCGGCTGTCATCGTCACGCACGCCGAGGCCGCCGCTGTCGACCAGTTTCAGGCGCACATTGTCGAAGCGTCGCAGCGTTTTGGCATCCCCGCCAGATGGATCGAGGCGGTCATCATGGCCGAGAGCAACGGCGATGTGCGCGCCGTCTCACCCAAGGGCGCCATGGGCCTGATGCAGCTCATGCCGGAGACCTGGGCCAAGTTGCGCGATCAGCATGATCTCGGCGCCGATCCCTTCGATCCGCGCGCCAACATTCTCGCCGGGACCGCCTATCTCAAGGCCATGCATGACCGCTTCGGTCATCCGGCGCTCTTCGCGGCCTATAATGCCGGGCCGGGCCGCTACGAGACATATCTCCGTGACAGAAAGCCGCTTCCCGCCGAGACCCGTGCTTATGTCGCACGCATCGAAAAGATGCTCGCGGACGCGGGCGGATTCGCTCGGCACGAAGCGATTTCTCCGCCGACCGGCACGCCGAATCCCGATCAAATCGCCTCCGGCCAGCGGCTTTTTTTCTCGCTCTCGCCGACGAAAAACGAGGCCGCAAGTGACGAAAATTCCGTCCCGAATGGCGAGCTTTTCGTGCCGCTTTCGACGCGAAAATCGGATGAAAAATGAGGCGAGAAATGCGGCGCCAGAGTCCGCTTCCCCATGCGCTTCTCGTTCCTTTCTTCGCCCGGCGGCGCGGCTTCGCCGCTGCCGGGCTTTCTCGCCATCAGTCGATGTGATCGCAGATGATCGTGGATGGTCGCAGACAGGCTGATGGGAGCCGCGTAAGGCAAGATGAAGCTCCGGCACCATCCGCGGTGTCGCGGGCTGTAAGCCTGTGTCTGCACATCGATTTTTCTGTTGGTGGGTGGTGCTATGCACCCCCGCCGTGGTGCCATGTGGGCCGCAACTCCCCGGTTTTCCTGGGGTCGGTTGGCACCAATTTCCAGAGGCTCGTTTCGTGCCCATTCTATTGGGGTCTATGAGGAGCAGACCGTGTTCGACGACGACGATTTCAAACTCAAGCCCGGCAAGATCCGCTCGCGCGGCTCGAAGGTCGGACGCAAATTCCTGCATCAGGTATTGGCTGCATCGAACCTCGCGCGCGGCGGGGCGGGCGGCACACGCAAGTCCCGCTTCACCGGCAGCCGCATCGGGCGCGGCGCGGGCGTCGGACGTGTGCTTGCCAATCGCGACCGCTATGCCGCCTTCCGCCAGCGCCGCGTCATCATCAAATCCCGCATCGTCAAGCTGGCCGGCAAGGGGATGGCCAAGGGAATGGAAAATGCGCGGGCGCACCTGCGGTATATCCAGCGCGACGGTGTGACCCGCGAGGGGGGCGCGGAGCGCGGCGAGCTTTACGGCGCCGAGCAGGACCGAGCGGACGGAAAAGCCTTCCTGGAGCGCTCGGAGGGCGACCGCCACCAGTTCCGCTTCATCGTCTCGGCCGAGGACGGCGCGGAATACGACAATCTCAAGCCGCTCACCCGCCGCCTGATGGCCCGCATGGAGGAAGACCTCGGCACGAAGCTCGATTGGGTGGCGGTCGATCACTACAACACCGGCCATCCGCACACGCATATCCTGCTGCGTGGCCGCGACGAGGGCGGCAAGGACCTCATCATCGCCCGCGACTACATCACCACCGGCATGCGCGAGCGCGCTGCCGAGATCGTCAGCCTGGATTTCGGGCCGCGGTCGGATTTCGAGATCGAGAACCGGCTGCGTCATGAGATCGAGCAGGAGCGTCTGACGAGCGTAGACCGCCGCCTCATCCGCGATATGGACGAGGCGGGTCTCGTCGCCGCGACTGACCGCGACGCCTTCCAGCAGAGCCTGCGCGCGGGCCGGCTGCACAAGCTGAGGCGGCTGGGCCTGGCCGAGGAACTTCGCCCCGGCCAATGGCGGCTGGAGGTGGGGCTGGAGGATACGCTCCGCCGCATGGGCGAGCGCGGCGACATCGTCAAGACCATGCACCGCGAAATGGCCGGGAAAAACATCGCCCGCAGTCCCGGCGATTACGCGATCCTCGACCCCGGAGACCCGACCGCGAACCCCGTCATCGGGCGCGTGGTGGCGCGTGGGCTATCCGACGAACTCAAGGACCGCCACTATCTGATCGTCGACGGGGTGGATGGGCGCACCCATTATGTCGACATCGGCAGGGGCGAGGCGACCGAGCCGACACCGGACGGCAATATCGTGCGTGTGACGCCGAAGACTATCGAGCCTCGGCGAGTGGATCGAACCGTCGCCGAGGTCGCCGCTGCCAACGACGGGCGCTACACCATCGACCTGCATCTCAAGCATGATCCTCGCGCCACCGAGGAATACGCCGAGACCCATGTGCGGCGGCTCGAGGCCATCCGCCGCGCCACCGGTGGCGTTGCCCGTGAGCCCGACGGGACCTGGATCGTCGAGCCCGACCATCTCGACCGGGTGGTGGAATACGAGCGGAGCATGGCTCGCGCAGCGCCGGTCATCGTCGAGAAGCTTTCCCATCTCACGCTCGACCGGCAGGTGGGCACCGACGGCGCCACCTGGCTCGACCGCGAGCTCGTTGTGTTTCGGCGTGCAAGTTTGACCCCCTTGGCGGGGGTATCGGCGTTCAAAAATGACCCCCTGCTGGTGACGTTGATCAGACTGCCCACCGGCC